>NZ_CP022364.1:0-270000 GCF_003119115.1 Azospirillum sp. TSH58 | reverse complement strand
GGCTTTGATCCGTGGATTTCCGAATGGGGCAACCCACCGCGCAAGCGGTATCCTCACCTGAATCCATAGGGTGGGGAGGCGAACCCGGCGAACTGAAACATCTAAGTAGCCGGAGGAAAGGACATCAACCGAGACTCCGCTAGTAGTGGCGAGCGAACGCGGACCAGGCCAGTCATTCAGTCTACATAACCGGAACCGTCTGGAAAGGCGGGCCAGAGCGGGTGATAGCCCCGTACGGGTAAACCGGACTGAATGCTCGAGTAGGGCGGGGCACGTGAAACCCTGTCCGAACATGGGGGGACCACCCTCCAAGCCTAAGTACTCCTCAGTGACCGATAGTGCACCAGTACCGTGAGGGAAAGGTGAAAAGCACCCCGACGAGGGGAGTGAAACAGTTCCTGAAACCGGATGCCTACAAGCAGTCGGAGCCGCCAATCTCTTCGGAGGGGCGCGGTGACGGCGTACCTTTTGTATAATGGGTCAGCGACTTACAGTAAGCAGCGAGCTTAAGGCGATAGCCGGAGGCGCAGCGAAAGCGAGTCTGAACAGGGCGCTTGAGTTGCTTGCTGTAGACCCGAAACCCGGTGATCTAGCCATGGGCAGGTTGAAGGTGCGGTAACACGCACTGGAGGACCGAACTCACGCCTGTTGAAAAAGTCGGAGATGACCTGTGGCTAGGGGTGAAAGGCCAATCAAACCGGGAAATAGCTGGTTCTCCGCGAAAGCTATTTAGGTAGCGCGTCGGGCGATTGCCCACGGGGGTAGAGCACTGGATGGGCTAGGGGGCCTCGCGGCTTACCAAACCTAACCAAACTCCGAATACCGTGGAGCACAGCCCGGCAGACAGACGGTGGGTGCTAAGGTCCATCGTCGAGAGGGAAACAGCCCAGACCGCCAGCTAAGGTCCCCAAATCACGGCTAAGTGGGAAAGGATGTGGGAAGGCCATGACAACCAGGAGGTTGGCTTAGAAGCAGCCATCCTTTAAAGAAAGCGTAATAGCTCACTGGTCTAGTTAAGCCGGCCTGCGCCGAAAATGTATCGGGGCTCAAGCCGTGTACCGAAGCTGCGGATGCGCCGAAAGGCGCGTGGTAGCGGAGCGTTCCGTAAGCCTGTGAAGGGTGTCCGTGAGGCCGCCTGGAGGTATCGGAAGTGAGAATGCTGACATGAGTAGCGACAAACAGTGTGAGAAACACTGTCGCCGAAAGTCCAAGGGTTCCTGCGCAAGGTTAATCCACGCAGGGTGAGCCGGCCCCTAAGGCGAGGCCGAAAGGCGTAGTCGATGGGAACCACGTTAATATTCGTGGGCCAGCGGGTGTGTGACGAATGGGAAAGCGTGTCGGGCCTTATCGGATTGGCCCGGCTGGGGACCCGTTCCAGGAAACAGCCCCCGCATCAGACCGTACCCCAAACCGACACAGGTGGACTGGTAGAGTATACCCAGGCGCTTGAGAGAATGGTGTTGAAGGAACTCGGCAAATTGCCCTCGTAACTTCGGAAGAAGAGGGCCCCGTTCGTGCGCAAGCGCGGGCGGGGGGCACAGACCAGGGGGTGGCGACTGTTTACTAAAAACACAGGGCTCTGCGAAGCCGTACAAGGCGACGTATAGGGTCTGACGCCTGCCCGGTGCCGGAAGGTTAAGAGGAGGGGTTCACGCTCCGAATTGAAGCCCCGGTAAACGGCGGCCGTAACTATAACGGTCCTAAGGTAGCGAAATTCCTTGTCGGGTAAGTTCCGACCTGCACGAATGGCGTAACGACTTCCCCGCTGTCTCCAACACCAACTCAGCGAAATTGAACTCTCCGTGAAGATGCGGAGTACCCGCGGTCAGACGGAAAGACCCCGTGCACCTTTACTACAGCTTTGCAGTGGTGCTAGGGATCTCATGTGTAGGATAGGTGGGAGGCTAGGAAACCCGGGCGCCAGCTCGGGCGGAGCCAACCTTGAAATACCACCCTTGAGGTCTCTGGCATCTAACCGCGCTCCGTTGATCCGGAGCCGGGACCCTGCATGGCGGGTAGTTTGACTGGGGCGGTCGCCTCCCAAAGTGTAACGGAGGCGCGCGATGGTGGGCTCAGAGCGGTCGGAAATCGCTCGACGAGTGCAATGGCATAAGCCCGCCTGACTGCAAGACAGACAAGTCGAGCAGAGACGAAAGTCGGCCATAGTGATCCGGTGGTTCCATGTGGACGGGCCATCGCTCAACGGATAAAAGGTACGCCGGGGATAACAGGCTGATGACTCCCAAGAGTCCATATCGACGGAGTCGTTTGGCACCTCGATGTCGGCTCATCACATCCTGGGGCTGGAGCAGGTCCCAAGGGTTCGGCTGTTCGCCGATTAAAGTGGTACGTGAGCTGGGTTTAGAACGTCGTGAGACAGTTCGGTCCCTATCTGCCGTGGGTGTCGGAGTTTTGCGAGGATCTGTCCCTAGTACGAGAGGACCGGGATGGACATACCTCTGGTGCACCGGTTGTCACGCCAGTGGCATGGCCGGGTAGCTAAGTATGGACGGGATAACCGCTGAAAGCATCTAAGCGGGAAACCCACCTCTAAACCAGAACTCCCTTGAGAGCCGTGACAGACCATCACGTCGATAGGAGGCATGTGGACGGGCGGCAACGCCTGAAGCTGAGCCTTACTAATCGCTCGATCGGCTTGATCCTTCCCAGCAGGCGGCCCGCGCGCAGCGGCAAGCCCTGGGCGCACGAGCCAACACCGCAAGAATGCAAGAACGTCCTCGATCATTGACACCTCTGCCGTCCCTGTCCGGATGGTTCGCGTGTGCCTTGGTGACCTGGTGGTCATGGCGAGGCTCCCAACACCCGATCCCATTCCGAACTCGGCCGTGAAACGCCTCAGCGCCGATGGTACTGCGTCTTAAGACGTGGGAGAGTAGGTCGCCGCCAGGTCACCACGGCACACGCCACACCAGCCAGGACGTGGACGGACAAGGCTTCAAACACACTTGACAATCGGCTTCATGAACGACAAAGCCGGCGCTTTTCCCTGTGGGAAGCGCCGGCTTTTCGTTGTGCTTGGGGTGTCGACACGGCCCCCCCACCCTAACCCTCCCCCGCGGAGCGGGGGAGGGGACAAGGGGTGTGACGGGGCGGGGAAGAATGGGAAAAATGCCATGCCGACGGATGGTGACGTGCCGGATTGCGAAAGCTGCGGGGCCTGTTGCGCCTATTCCTGGGAATGGCCGACCTTCATCGGTGATTGGGATGGTGACGGGATCATGGAGCACCTGAAGGAGGACGGCCGCATGCGGTGCAACGGCAACCGCTGTGCCGCCCTGATGGGAACCCTCGGCGAGTCCGTCTTTTGCAGCGTCTATGAGCACCGCCCCCTGGTGTGCCGTGAATTCACGGCGGGAAGCGATGCCTGTCACACCGTCAGGTCCCAGTTGGGGCTGCAAGATTGAACCAAGCGCCGACGCGGTGACGCAAGCTGCGCCGGCGGTCCTCCTCCGGGGCCGGAGCGATGTCCCAGTCCCAGGTGCGATCGGGATGAGGAAGATCGAGCCCCCACAGGGAGTCCTCGCGTTCCTGCACCGCGCCGTTCTCCAACCAGAGGCTCTCCACATCGGTGAAGAGAGCGGCCTGTTCGGCGACGCGGGTCAGCCAGGAGCGATGAGACTGCGCCAGGGTTCGGGCGAAGCGTTCCCGCTCCGCTCCCGACGTGTTCGGCGCCTTACGGTCGATGGCGTCCAGAGGCAGGAGGGGGAGCTGCGACAGGAGATTGCAAGACACGGCGAAAGCGAACCGCTCCCCCGGCAGGTCGGGCGGAGACGGTGAGGGAAGCGGTGAACCGTCGGAGAGGGCGGCGTCCAGGGGCGCCAGCGCACCGGTGACGTCGAGGGCGAGCAGACGGGCGTTGGGATGGCGACGCGCCTGTCGGCGAGCGGCATGGGTGTGCACGATGTCGATCAGCACCACCTCGCCGAATCGCGCGGCCAGCACCGGCAACGGAATCTCGATCAGCAAGCCGGACCCCGCCACCAGCGCCCGTCCGCCCCGCGGCGCCCGCTCCGCGGCCTCCTGGACGAAGCGCCGGCAGGCCTCGACATGGGGAGCCCAAGCCCGCCGCTGGCGCCGGTGGCGCGCGCCGAGGGCCACCGCTTCCGCCAGATAGCCGTAACGGCGGGCCAGGGGCGGGCAGGGCGTCGTCAGATACTCGAAGGCTTCCCTCAGCATGGCCGCATCCCGCTCCGCGCGTCTTTTGCCGGTCCGGAGCCTGACCCGAAGGGAACCCCTTGACCGGAACGGGTGGCAGGGTACCTATGGCGGCATGGTGGAGATCAAGAGGAAAGCGGCCCTGGTCACCGGGGCGGGAAAGCGGATCGGACGCGCCATCGCGCTCGACCTCGCGGCGCGTGGCTGGCGCGTGGGAGTGCATTTTGGGCACTCCCGCAGCGAGGCCGACGCGGTGGTGACGCAGATCGTCGGGCAGGGTGGCGTCGCCGTCGCGCTCCAGGCCGACCTGGAGCGCGAACTGGACATGCAGGCGCTGGTGCCCGAAGCCGTCGAGCGGCTGGGCGCGCTGTCGCTGCTGGTCAACAACGCCTCCCGCTTCGAGCGGGACGAGGTGGGGGACGTGACCCGCGAGTCCTGGGACCGCCACATGGAGGCCAACCTCCGTGCACCCTTCGTGTTGAGCCAAGCCTTCGCGGCTCAGGTGCCGGGCGACACGGATGGGTTGATCGTCAACATGATCGATCAGCGGGTGTGGAACCTCACCCCGCACTTCATCTCCTACACCCTGTCGAAGGCCGGCCTGTGGACGCTGACCCAGACGCTCGCCATGGCGCTCGCCCCGCGCATCCGGGTCAACGCGATCGGGCCGGGCCCGACATTGAAGAACGTCCGTCAGACGGAGGAGGAGTTCGCCGCCCAGCGCGACGCGACTCCGCTCAAGCGCGGCCCTTCGCCCGAGGAGATCTGCGCGGCCCTGCGCTTCCTGATCGACGCGCCTTCGGTCACCGGTCAGATGGTCGCTCTGGACGGCGGCGAGCATCTGGGGTGGGCGCAGCCGTCCCTGGGGTTCGTGCCGACGGAATAGGCGGTTCGGCCAGGACGCACCATGCCGTTCAGCGGCCGGCGCCCTGGTCGGTTGGACAGGCCGGCAAAAGGACCGCGCGTTGTACACATCCAACCCCGTTGGCGCAAGGGGCTGTTTGCACGATCCGGAAATTTAGCGGCGCAGCGCCAAAGTGCCGACTTGACTCAAAGTGTCTCCAATAAAAACAACGACTTAGAAGAAATGCCTAATTTTTGTGCATAGCTTTGGAATCCCTTGGGCCGCCTTGGTTCCGTAGGGGTAACCCGTGGGTTATCGACACACTTATCCACAGGAGTCGTGGATATCCCGACGAACGACCGCCGATGAGGTGAGTCGTTCGTCTTAACCATTCAGGACAGGGGGTGGTTGACCCATTCCCGGCACCCGACGACATTCGAGACATGGCCGACACCGCAGACACCCCCACTGATCTTGTTCTTCCGGAGACGGACGGCGCCGACACTGATGTTGCGGATTCGCAAGGCGCGGATGCCCAAGGCGCGGACGGCGCTCCGCGCCCGCGACGGCGCCCCGCCGATCTCGCCCGGGGGGCGGAGGTCATCCGCGACCATCTGAAGACCCTGCCGCAGACGCCCGGCGTCTACCGCATGCTGGCGGGCGACGGGGCCGTGCTCTATGTCGGCAAGGCCAAGAACCTGAAGCGGCGGGTGTTCAACTACACCCAGGTCAACCGCCTGCCCGTGCGGCTGCAGCGCATGGTGTCGGAGACGGAGACCATGGAGTTCGTCACGACCCACACCGAGGTCGAGGCGCTGCTCCTCGAATCGAACCTGATCAAGCGGCTGATGCCGCGCTACAACGTGCTGCTGCGGGACGACAAGACCTTCCCGCACATCATGATCACCAAGGACCACGACTACCCGCAGCTGACCAAGCACCGAGGCGCGCGGTCGCGCGACGCCGACTATTTCGGCCCCTTCGCCTCGGCGGGGGCGGTCAACCGGACGATCACCGCGCTCCAGCGCGCCTTCCTGCTGCGCAACTGCGCCGACACGGTGTTCGCGGCGCGCACGCGGCCCTGCCTGCAGTACCAGATCAAGCGCTGCACCGCGCCCTGCGTCGAGCGGGTCAGCCCGGCGGAGTATCAGGCCCAGGTCGATCAGGCCCGCGCCTTCCTGTCCGGCAAGAGCCGCGACATCCAGACGGAGTTCGTCGCGGAGATGACCAAGGCGGCGGAGAATCTCGATTACGAGACCGCCGCCCGCTACCGCGACCGCATCCGCGCGCTGACCGCGGTGCAGGCGCATCAGGACATCAACGTGGAAGGGGTGGTCGAGGACGCCGACGTGATCGCCGCCTACGCGGAGGGCGGGATGACCTGCGTGCAGGTCTTCTTCTTCCGCGGCGGGCGGAACTACGGCAACCGCGCCTATTTCCCCAGCCACGACAAGAGCGCCGAGACCCCGGAGGTGCTGGCCGCCTTCATCGCCCAGTTCTACGAGAACAAGGCGGCCCCTGGCCTCGTCCTGGTCAGCCACGACCTGCCGGAACAGGAACTGCTGACCGAGGCTCTGGCGCTGCGCGCCGGCCACCGGGTCGAGCTGGCCGCGCCCAAGCGGGGCGACAAGCGCCGCATCGTCGAGCACGCCCTGACCAACGCGCGGGAGGCCCATGGGCGGCGGCTGGCCGAAAGCTCGTCCCAGGCGCGGCTGCTCGACGGGGTGGCGGCGGTCTTCGGGCTGGACGGCCCGCCGCAGCGGATCGAGGTCTACGACAACTCCCACGTCCAGGGCGCCCACGCCATCGGCGCCATGATCGTCGCCGGGCCGGAGGGCTTCATCAAGAACGCTTACCGCAAGTTCAACATCAAGACCGAGGGCGCCGCCGGGGACGACTTCGCGATGATGCGCGAGGTCATGGCCCGCCGCTTCGGACGGGCGGTCAAGGAGGACCCGGAGCGGACGCAGGGCACCTGGCCCGATCTGGTGCTGATCGACGGCGGCATCGGGCAGCTCAACATGGCGCTGGGCGTGCTCGCCGATTTGGGAATCGACGATGTGGCGCTGGTCGGCATCGCCAAGGGGCCGGACCGCGACGCCGGGCGGGAGCGCTTCTTCATGCCGGACCGCGCACCGTTCCAGCTGGAAATGCGTGACCCGGTGCTCTATTTCCTGCAACGGCTGCGGGACGAGGCGCACCGCTTCGCCATCGGCACCCATCGGGCGAAGCGCACCAAGGCGTTGGGAAAATCGATGATCGACGAGATCCCGGGAATTGGACCCAGCCGAAAGAAGGCCCTGCTGCACCATTTCGGCAGCGCCGTCGCCGTCTCCCGCGCCGGTCTGGCGGATTTGGAGTCGGTCGAAGGGATCAGCAAAACAGTGGCGAAAAAGATATACGATCATTTCCATTCAGACGGTTAGAATGACGCCGCCCGCCGCGCGTTTCCCCCGATTCCAGAGTTGCGACCGATGCTGACCAGCCTGCCGAACCTGCTCACCCTGTCGCGCATCGCGGTGATTCCCGTCGTGGTCGGGCTGTTCTACGTGCCGGAGGCGTGGGCCGCCTACACGGCCTGCGCCCTGTTCGCCGCGGCCTGCATCACCGACTGGTTCGACGGCTACCTGGCCCGCGCCTGGGAGCAGGAAAGCGTCATCGGCAAGTTCCTGGACCCCATCGCGGACAAGCTGCTGGTCGCCGCGACGCTGATCATGCTGGTCGCCTTCGCCCGGCTGTCCGGGCTGTCGGTGCTGGCCGCCGTGGTCATCCTGCTGCGCGAGGTCCTGGTGTCCGGTCTGCGCGAGTATCTGGCCGGGCTGAACGTCGGGGTGCCGGTCACCTGGATGGCCAAGTGGAAGACGACGATCCAGATGGTGGCGATCGGCTTCCTGATCGTCGGCGATTACGGCCCGGTCCACATCCCGGTCACGCTGATCGGCACGCTGGGCCTGTGGGTGGCGGCGATCCTCACCTTCGTCACCGGTTGGGATTACATGCGCGCCGGGCTGAAGCACATGATGGCCCACCAGCCGGCCAAGCCCCGGAAGGGCGCTCCGGGCAACCCGGCCCGCACGCCGGGCTGATCCGACGGTTGAGTCGCTGTTCTCCGCGGTCGGCTTTCCGGCACGTGGCAGAGCGGGCCGCCATTCCGGTTTGTCCGTTCGCATGCCCGTGTGTTTCTGCTATGTGACCGGGGAACGCCCGCGCAGCGATGGGCGGCAAGGCGGAGGATAGGGGCTTCCATGAAGATGTTCGGCCTGACGGGGTGGAGCGGCAGCGGCAAGACGACGCTGATCGTTCGCCTGATCCCGGCGCTGATCCGGCGTGGCCTGACCGTTTCGACCATGAAGCACGCGCACAAGGGCTTCGACATCGATCATCCCGGCAAGGACAGCCACAACCACCGCGAGGCCGGCGCCACGGAGGTCCTGGTCAGCTCGCCCCGCCGCTGGGCGCTGATGCACGAGATCCGCAACGACGAGCCGGAGCTGTCCCTGGCCGAACTGCTGCCGAAGCTGTCGCCCGTCGATCTGCTGCTGATCGAGGGGTTCAAGCGCGAGCCCCACGAGAAGATCGAGGTGTGGCGCGCCTCGGTGGGCAAGTCGCTGATCGCGCGGGACGATCCGAGCATCGTCGCGATCGCCAGCGACGGGCCGGTGCCGGACGCCGGGGTGCCCGTCTTCGACCTGAACGACGAGGAGGCCATCGCGTCCTTCATCATCGGGCGTTGCGCGCTGGACCGGTGCGGGGCGACAGGGCAGGCTGTCTGAAGCAGGACCGCCCGACCCGTGTGGGTGGGGGGGCCCGGATCGGACGGACGGCGGTGTGTGGGGTGGAGTGGGGCGATGGCTCAGCTTAGCGACGATTGCTTCGCCTTCGGCGGGGAGATGATGGCGGTGGACCGGGCTCTGGACCTTCTCTCCAGCCGCCTCCACCCCGTGACGGAGGCTCGCCGGATCGGCCTCGCCGACGCGCTGGGCCATGTGCTGGCCGAGGACGTCGTCGCCCCGTTCAACGTGCCGCCGCACGACAATTCGGCGGTCGACGGCTACGCGGTTTTCTTCGACGACCTGGCGCCCGATTCGGCCACGCGGCTGCCGGTCACGGCGCGCGTCACAGCCGGCCATGCGCTGGACCGTCCGGGGCGGCGCGGGGAGGCGGTGCGCATCTTCACCGGCGCCCCGATGCCCGAGGGCTTCGACACGGTGCTGATGCAGGAGGACTGCAAGGCGGAAGAGGGCTCCGTCGCCATTCCTCCCGGCATCCGCCGCGGCGCCAACCGCCGCCGCGCCGGGGAGGATATGACGCAGGGCAGCACCGTTCTCACCGCCGGCCGCCGGCTGCGGGCGGAGGACATCGGCCTGCTCGCCTCTCTGGGGCGGCGGGAGGTGACGGTGCGGACATCCCTGCGCGTCGCCGTCTTCTCCACCGGGGACGAGGTCCGGGAGCCGGGCGTGCCGCTGGAGCCCGGCTGCATCTACGACGCCAACCGCTTCGCCCTGATCGCTTCGCTGCGCCAGCTCGGCTGCGACGTGACCGACCTGGGCATCCTGCCCGACCGGCTCGACGCCGTTCGCGGCGCCTTGGCCGAAGCGGCGGGGACACACGACGTCCTCGTCACCTCCGGCGGCATGTCCACGGGGGAGGAGGATCACGTCAAGGCGGCGGTGGAGGCTCTGGGCGGGCTGCATTTCTGGCGGCTGGCGATCAAGCCGGGGCGTCCGGTGGCGCTGGGCACGGTCAGGCGTGAAGCCGGGGGGGCGGCGGTCTTCGTCGGCCTGCCGGGGAACCCGGTGGCGGTCATGGTCACCTTCCTGCGCATCGCCCGGCCGATCCTGCTCCGCCTGATGGGGGCGGCGGACGAGGCGTCCGCCTTGTTCCCGCTGCGCGCGGGCTTCACCTACAAGAAGAAGGCCGGGCGGCGCGAATATGTGCGGGCCACGCTCGCCCGTGCCGCCGACGGGGTTTTGACCGCGGTCAAGCACCCGCGCGACGGGGCGGGCATCCTGTCGTCGATGGTCGAGTCCGACGGGCTCGTCGAACTGCCGGAAGAGATCACCCGCGTCGAACCGGGGATGATCGTGGAATTCCTGCCTTTCAGTGAGGTTCGGTGATGAAGATCCTCTATTTCGCCTGGCTGCGCACCAAGATCGGCGTG
Organism: Azospirillum sp. TSH58; assembly: GCF_003119115.1. NCBI lineage: Bacteria > Pseudomonadati > Pseudomonadota > Alphaproteobacteria > Rhodospirillales > Azospirillaceae > Azospirillum > Azospirillum sp. TSH58. The sequence continues at coordinate 259,819 of NZ_CP022364.1, read as the reverse complement.
GCGACCGAGACGGTGGACCTGCCGGCGGAGGTCCGGGACGTCGGCTCCCTGGTGGAGTGGCTGAAGACCCGCAGCCCGAAGCACGCCGACGCGCTCGCCAACAGCACGGTGGTCAAGGTCGCGGTGAACCAGGAGCATGTGCCCTACGACCACCCGGTCGGCCCCGGCGACGAGGTGGCCCTGTTCCCACCCGTGACCGGCGGCTGAGAAAGGGAGCTTTGCCGTGACGGTGAAGGTGCAGAGCGAGGATTTCGACGTCGGGGCGGAACTGGCAGCGATGACCGGCGGCAAGACCGGCATCGGCGGGGTGACCCTGTTCGTCGGGCTGGTGCGCGACATGGCCGGCGGCGAGTCCGTCAGCGCCATGACGCTGGAGCATTATCCCGGCATGACCGAGCGGCAGTTGGAGGCCATCGAGGCGGAGGCGCGGGCGCGCTGGCCGCTGGACGACGCGCTCATCATCCACCGCTACGGGCGGCTGGAGCCGGGCGACCGGATCGTGCTGGTGGCCACCGCCAGCGCCCATCGTGAGGCGGCCTTCGAAAGCTGCCATTTCCTGATCGACTGGCTGAAGACCAAGGCGCCCTTCTGGAAGATGGAGGCCACCCCGGACGGCGAGCGTTGGGTGGAGGCCAAGGACTCCGACGACGCGGCGGCGGCCCGCTGGGCGAAACCGGCGTAAGATGAGAGGCAGGGCACAGACGGCGCCCTCCGCACGGTGATTGGATCCGCTCCCGCGCAAGGCTGTGCGCGCATGCGGAGTGTCCGATCATGGGAACCCGGTTCCTGCTCACCGGTCTGGCCGTGCTGCTGGGCGCGCTCCCGTCGTGCCCCGTCCAAGGCAAGCAGCGGCAGGCGGCGGAGCGGGTCCTGACCGACCCGGTCGGCGGCTGCCGCGTTCGCGACCATGATCTGAGCCCGGGGAGGACCGTCCGATGGAACGGCCCCTGCCGCAACGGCTTCGCCCACGGTGCCGGCGTTCTTGAAACGTTCGATGATGCGGAACCGGTGGACTGGACCGAAGCGGTCTTCGTCGATGGCCGGGCCGAAGGGCCTGGACGCCGCGGGCGCGAGGATGGAACGATTTTTCAGGGCCAATTCCGGCGGGGCCTCGCCACCGGCATGGGGACGCTGACCCTGCCGGACGGTCACCGCTATGTCGGCGGGTTCGCGTTCGGGCGCCCGACCGGGCAGGGGGAGTTCATCGCCTCCATGGGGTTGCGCTACCGCGCGCGGGTCGACGGGGACGGGCGGGTGTGGCCCGGTGCGCTTCTCGGCCCGAAGGCTCCCGAGCCCATCCAGTCGGCCGAGCGGCCAAATCTGAGGGGCCGGGCGGCGCCGGGCAGCCTGGAGGAGTGGCTGCGCACGCCGCCATGGGATTACCGTGATCCGGGCGGACGCGATCCAGGGCGGCGTTGAGCAGCTTTGCGCAGGCGGCGTTTGCCAGACGCGCCGCGCCGTGGTGACATCCCGAGCCCCCCTTCGGATGACGGCGATGAACTGGCAGACTCTTGGATTCTTCTTCGCGACGGCCTTCGTGCTGTCGATGACTCCCGGCCCCAACATGCTGCTGGCGATGAGCCTCGGCCTGCGCTACGGCATCCGCCGGGCGGCCTGGGGCGGGCTCGGCATGTGCGTGGCGCTGACGACGATGGCCACCCTGTCGGTGCTCGGCCTCGGCGCCCTGCTGGCGGCGTCGGAGCCGGCCTTCCAGGCGGTGAAGTGGGCGGGCGTGGCCTATCTGACCTGGCTCGGCATCGCCGCGTGGCGGGCGCCGGTGCCGGACGGCTCGCCGCGCGCCACCGCCGCCGCCGCGGCGGAGGAAGCCCCGGCCCATCGCCTGTTCCTGCGCGGGCTGCTGGTCGCCTTCAGCAACCCGAAGGCTCTGGTCTTCATGGCCGCGCTGTTCCCGCAATTCATCGACCCGGCGGCTCCGCTGATGCCGCAGCTCGTGGCGCTGGTGGCGATCATGGTGGTGATCGAGTTCGGCTGGATCATGGCCTACGCCACCGGCGGCAACAGCATCGGCGCCCGTCTGACCAGCGGGTCCGCCGCCCGGACCCTCAACCGCCTGACCGGCGGCCTGATGATCGGCGCCGGCGGTCTGCTGGCACTCGCCCGCCGGCTGTGATCACTCATACCGACCAGCGCAAATCCTGACACATCAGGATTTGCGCTGGTCTTCGAACGGCGGGCGTCCGTCAGGACTGACGCTCGACGGTCAGTCCATCCGGCGCAGGGTCGTCTCCAGACGGCCCTTGCCGGAGCGGTCCAGCCACGTGGCGGACAGGCGCCCGTCCGTCCGGACGCTGTAGCGCAGCACGTTGCGCCCCTTCTCGTCGAACACCAGCTCGTCGTTCTCGATGCGGCCCTTGCGCTGGGCGCGCTCCATCGGCTGGTCGGCCTCCATGCCCGGTCCCAGCACGTAATCGGCGTAGACGGCGTCGCCTTCGACCCGGTCCACGGCCAGCGCGATTTCCCGCCCGTTGATGTAGGCGCCGTACCAGACGCCGAGGAAGGAGCGGGCGCCGGTGCCCGCCGGAGAGGAGGTGCCGCTGCCGGTGCGCGGCTCCGGCGCCGCGGCCCGCATCAGCTCCGCGCTCGGCGTGCGGCCCCAGGATTCATCGCAGGAGGGATCGCCCCGGCGCGGCGGCGCTTCCGCGAACCGCAGGATGCAGGCGCCGAAGCGCCGGACGAACATGCCGGTCGTCGCGGCGCCGTGGCCGGTCAGCAGGGCCGGCTGATCCACCACGATGTGGTCCAGCCCGCGCGAGGACAGGATGCCGCGCGCCGACTCCCCGCGCCCGCCGGGGTCGAAATCGTCGCCGTGGAAGAAAAACAGCATCACCCGCGCGTTGTGGATGCCGCGCAGGATCGGCCAGAGCTGCGCGGCGTTGTCGCGGAAACTGTCGTAGGAGTCGGAGAAGTTGCCGAAGGCGGCGGGGGCGGTGCCGACGACGGCGTCCACCCGGTCGCTCTGCCCGGCGGCCATCAGCGAAAGGAAGGCGCCGAAGGACTGGCCGGTCAGCACGACCTTGCGGTAGCCGCGGTCCTTCAACTGGTCGGCGTAGCCCGCCAGCGCGCGGGAGCTGTTCGGCAGCGTGTCGCTGACCCGCATGCGGTCCAGCCGGAACACGTCCCACCCCGCATCCTTCATGGTCTTCATGTAGAGCGGCGTGGGAGCGTTCGAATCCTCCACGTCCACCGAACGGCCATGGCTCCACACCACCGCGCCGCGGGCCATGGTCGGCCCGAGTAGGGTGCCGTCACCATAGGCCGGGTTCAGGTGAATCTGGGCCGCCGCCGTTTGCGCCGTACCAAGCATCGCCAACGCCACCAGCAATCCGAGCAGCGCCTGTCCGACTGTCCGCCTCATCCTTCCACGCTCCTGTCTGCGGGCGTGGAAAGGGTCTCGGAATATGGTTAACCCGACCTTTCCAGCAGGGCGGGCCGGCTTTTGTCACGGAACGTTGTCACAGCTCCCCATGGTGGGATCGCCCTGCGTCAGAAGGTCCATGAATTGCAAATGCGAATGACTCGCAAATCGTGCGCGGATCGTCTAAGGTTGGCTCCGTCACTTCAGTCGGGAGGGGTCAGCATGTGCGATTCGGTGGGCGAGGGGCGGCTGTCCCCTTGGACGGTGTCCGATCTGACGACGGCGGAGCGCGCGCTTCTGACCGGCTTCCGGCAGTGGTTCCGTCACGGCACCGCCGGCGCGATGGCGGCCATGCGGGCCAGTTTCGGCGTGGCGGGGGTGCCGTCGTCGGCTCTGTTGCCGCTGTTCGCCCTGTTGGGGACCTTCGCCGTGACCAACGCCGGCCGCCCGGCCTTCCGCTGCCCCTCCTGCTCGCGGGTCGGGATGGACGAGATGGCGGTGTTGGACGCGCTGGCCGCCATGCAGGCCGGGGAAGGCGACGTGACGACCCAGGTGTTCGACCGCTGGCTTCCCCTGGTCGCCCTGACCATGGCCACGGATTCCGCACGGGAGCTGGCGGATATCCTGGACGGCGCGCGCATCCGTCTGCCGCGCCGCCGCCCGGCCCGGCTCATAGCGCTGGCGGCGGAATGACCGGCGCGAAGCCGGCCCCGGCCTGCCACGCCGCCTGCCTGAACAGCGGCTTGCGCATGATCCACTGATCGATGGGCACCTGGACCAGCTCGCCGGCCGGGGTGCGGTAGGAATAGCGCCCTCGTTCCGTCCCGCGCAGTTCGTAGCCCAGCCGTTCATAGAAGGCGAGGACCCCGGCGTTGTCCCGGTCCACGCCCAGTTCCGATTCCGAATAGCCGTGGTCGAGCGCGGTGCCCTCGGCGGCGGCCATCAGCCGTGTGGCGATGCCCCGGTTGCGGAAGGGCTGGAACACCCGCAACGCCCACAGCGTCGCCCGGCGCAGATGCCGTTTGCGCTGGAAGTCGATGCAGATCTGGCCGGCGGGGAAGTTGTTGACCTCCGCCACGAGAAGGGCGCCGCTTCCACGCTCCTGGGAACGGAAGGCCGTGGCGAGGATTTCCCGATGCGGCGTGTGCAGCCCGAACCATTCGAGATCCGGCAGATCGGTCCGGCAGGCCGGGCGAATTGTGACGGGCAGGCTGATCACATCCTGCGACGCGGTGGCGGCGTCCATTCCTCCTCCGGACTTCAAACCATTTGAGGGAATGAACGGACCGACGCAGTGCGGCGTTCCCCCCGGCCCATGAAAGTCTTTCCGGCAAGGCTTTGACGGTGGCGGACACAGCTCCCAAGGGGGAGGGGGCTGCACCCGCGGATTCGATTCGCCGAAGGAAAAACAATCTGTGGTCTATGCCGATTGGCCTCATTGACCGAATATGCGGCTTTTTGGTAAGTCTCTAAATGAAATGGGGAGACCGCTGGGCTGTGCCGTGGCTTGGCGCGAATCGATACCCCGGAGGCAGAGGAGGAGCGTGCGATGATCAAGATCGTGAATCTGGGACGCACCGGCCTTTTCGTCGCGATGCAAAACGGTGCTCTGACGACGATCGGTGGCCGCAGCCATTGGCGTTCGCTGGACGATCTTCGTTCGGCAGCCAATGCCGCAAAGGTAAAGGTCAGCGAAACGGTTCTTCGCACCGTTCTCTGATCGCACCGTTCAGGCCGACGGTCCACATGTGGGCCGGTGGATAGCAGGGGCTGGCGGCACCGGATCGTGCCGCCAGCCCCGCCCCATTGCGGCCATCAGCCGGCGCGCACCCGCGCCAGGAAGCGGTCGACCTCCGCCCGCAGATTGTTCGATTGAATGGACAGTTCGTTCGTCGCCGACAGGACGCCCCGCGCCTCCGACCCCGTTTCGGATGCGGAGGAATTGACCCGCACGATGGTCTCGCTGACCTCGCGCGTGCCGATCGACGCCTGCTGGACGTTGCGGGCGATCTCGGTGGTGGCGGCGCCCTGCTCCTCCATGGCCGAGGCGATGGAGGTCGAGATGTCGTTGATCCGCGCGATGGTTTCCGAGATCGAGCGGATGGCGAGAACAGCGTCCTGCGTCGCGCCCTGAACCGCGCCGATCTGGGAGTTGATCTCTTCCGTCGCCTTGGCGGTCTGATTGGCGAGGCTCTTCACCTCGGACGCCACGACTGCGAAGCCCTTGCCGGCCTCCCCCGCGCGCGCCGCCTCGATGGTGGCGTTCAACGCCAGCAGGTTGGTCTGGCTGGCGATGTCGTGGATCAGCTTCACCACCTGGCCGATGCGGCTGGCGGCGTCGGCCAGACCTTGCACGGTGGTGTTGGTGCGCTCCGCCTGCGACATGGCCTCGCCGGCGATGGCCGCCGACTGGGTCACCTGATGGCTGATCTCGCCGATGGAGGCGGTCAGCTCCTCCGCGGCGGCGGCGACGGTCTGGATGTTGACGGAGGCCTCCTCGGCCGCCGCGGCGACCTGGGTGGACTGCGCGCTGGTCTCCTCGGCGGTGCGGCTCATGTTCTGGGCGGTGCCCTGGAGCTGCTGCGCGGCGGAGGCCACGGCCTGCACCACGCTCTTCACCTCGCGTTCGAACGAGTCGGCGGTGGTGCCAAGCTCGCGCGAGATGATCGCGGCGGTGTTCAGGTCGACGTAGACGGAGGTCGCCAGATCCATGTCCAGGAACACCGCCTTGTTGATCGCCTGCATCAGCTGGGCGAGCTTTTCCGGCTTCTTGCGGTACACTTGATAGGCGAGGTCGATCAGCTTGTTCAGGGTGAAGCAATAGGCGCCCGTGTACCAGCGCGGCTCCAGACCGATGCGCTGGTGGGCCTGCCCGATCTTCAGCACCTGCGCCATGTAGGCGTCGTCGAAGGTGCCGGTGAAGACGTTCTTCAGCCAATGCTGCTTCTGCATGTCGCGCGCCCGGCTGACCACCGTCGGATTGACGAGCAGAGTCGCGACCTGGGGGACCGAGCGCAGGTAGCCGTAGAAATCCTCGAGGATCTGGTCGATGCGCTGGGCGAGATAGGGCTGGAATTCCCGAAGGACGGCCTTCGTGGGTTCGTCGATTCGCAGAAAGGAGATTCGGTCGAGAATGGATTGCGTCTGGGCAGAATGCGACATGGATCGACTTCCCCGCGAGAATAGGACCGCATCAGATTAGCGCAATTTGTTTTTAATGCAAAGTAACTAACCTGCGGGCGGCACTATGGAGGGTTACGATCGGTGTGAAAACCGGCAGCGTTGTCGCAGGCTGGCAAATCATTAAAGGCTGATAAAAATAGAAACCGGCGGAGCCGTTTGGCATCCGCCGGTATGTTGTGTGCGATCGCGAAACTCGACTGTTCGTCTACATCAGGCGGCCATGTGAGCCGGGGTGCGGCGCAGAGCCTGGGCGGCGCTCAGGACGGCCTTCTGCAGTTTCTCGAAGGCCCGCACCTCGATCTGGCGCACCCGTTCGCGCGAGACGCAGAACTGTTGGCTCAGCGACTCCAGGGTGGACGGATCGTCCCTCAAGCGGCGCTCGAACAGGATGCGGCGTTCACGGTCGTCAAGACGCTCCAGGGCCTGCCCGACCAGCCGGCGGCGCAGAGCCAGCTCGTCGGCGTCGGCGATCACGCTTTCCTGGGTCGGACGGTCGTCGGCCAGGAGTTCCAGCCAGTTGGTCTCGCCGTCGCTGGACAGGGCGGCGTCGAGCGAGCTGTCGTTGGACGAGAGCCGGCGGTTCATCTCGATCACCTCCTGCTCCGGCACGTCCAGCTCGGTCGCGATGGCGGTGACGGTGGTGGGGGACAGGTCGCCCTGCTCCAGCTCCTGCATCTGGCTCTTCAGGCGGCGCAGGTTGAAGAACAGCTTTTTCTGGGCGGCGGTCGTGCCCATCTTCACCAGAGACCAGCTGTGCAGGATGTATTCCTGGATCGAGGCGCGGATCCACCAGGTGGCGTAGGTCGCGAAGCGGAAGCCGCGCTCCGGATCGAACTTCTGGGCGGCCTGCATCAGACCGACATTGCCTTCGGCGACGAGGTCCGGCAACGGCAGGCCGTAGCCGCCGAAACCGCGGGCGATCTTGATGACCAGCCGCAGGTGGCTGCCCACCAGACGTTCCAGCGCATGGCCGTTCCCGCGGTCGCGCCAGGCGACGGCGAGCTCGCGCTCTTCGTCGGGGGCCAGGATGGGGAACCGCTTCGACTCCTCGACATAACGGGTCAGGCTGGCGTTTTCACCAGTCAGGAGTTTCTTGAGCACACCGGCCTCCTCTCTCCAACGCTCCACCGTCTCTTGCCGCGGAACCCTTTCGATGGCCGTTCGCAGACGCCCATCGTTTCGGCATTTTTTTTGTGGGGGATTTGCCGAAATTATCCGGGAACACGTCAATCAGACATTGATACTGTGCCGCCACCTCCAAGTTGGATCAAGCCTCGAAACGGCGGTGCAGCAATATTTTTTGGCCTATGTCCGGACTATTCGGTCCTTATGAATGCCGAAAAGATCGGAAGAACTTTTGGAATATTGGCGAAAAGATGACGATTTTCGTTTGGAGCTAAGGCCGATGCGGCTCTCTCCGCTTGGTCATCACTCGACGGCATGGATGTGTCTTTTGCATGAGCCATGGCCATACAGGCTAACGGATACGGCCGCTTGGCATAGGACGTTCCTCCAGGGGGAGCGGGGATGCAATTCCAGGGTGGCGAGGGCGGTGTTCTCCGGTGTCGCGGCCGTGCTATTCCAGGTCCGAACAAGGCGGGAGGTCCCCCATGCACATCCGCGACAGCCGGCCGGACGATCTGCCGCGCATCAAGACGATCTACACGCACCACGTCCTGACCGGCACGGCCAGCTTCGAGGAGGTGCCTCCCGGCCTGGAGGAGCTTGCGCGCCGGCGCGACGATGTGCTGGGCCGGGGCATGCCCTATGTCGTTGCGGAGATGGACGGACGGGTCATAGGATACGCCTATGCAGGCCCCTACCGGCTGCGCACCGCCTACCGTTACAGCGTCGAGGATTCGATCTATCTCGACCCCGACTGCACGGGCCGCGGCGCCGGCCGGGCGTTGCTCGCGGCGGTGATCGACCGTTGCACGGCGGCGGGGTGCCGCCAGATGCTCGCCGTGATCGGCGACAGCGGCAACGCGGCGTCCATCGGCCTGCACCGAAGCCTGGGTTTCGAATCAGCGGGCCTGCTGAAGGCGGTCGGGTTCAAGTTCGGGCGCTGGGTGGACAGCGTCCTGATGCAGCGTCCGCTCGGTCACGGGGAGACGGCGCCACCGGACGATCGCTGACGGCGCCGTGTCGTTTCATGGCCATGCCGCGGCGAGGGCCAAAAGAAAAAGGCGCACCCTGAGGGTGCGCCTGCCGCTGGGTGCGCGGTGAAGGGCAGGGGGTCAGTCCTGCGCAACCCGCTTGCGGCCCAATCCGAGCTTCGTGGCCATTTCCGACCGGGCCTTGGCGTAGTTCGGAGCAACCATCGGATACTCCGCCGGCAGATTCCATTTGGCTCGGTAATCGTCCGGGGACATGTCGTAGACGGTCTTCAGATGCCGCTTGAGCATCTTCAGCTTCTTACCGTCCTCAAGGCAGATGATGTATTCCGGGGTCACCGATTTCTTGATCGGCACCGCGGGAACCAGTTCGGCCTTGGCCGGCGCGGCCTTTTCCTCGCCCAGACCGTTGAAGGCCGACTGGACGTTGAGGATCAGCGCCGGCAGGTCGGCGACAGGCACCGTGTTGTTGCCGACATAGGCCGAGACGACCTTGGCGGTCAGGGCCTGCAGTTCCGATGCTTCGATGGTCATGGCCGCGTTCAGCTCCGTTCCCCTGTGAGTCGGCCGTTTTCGAACGGCCTTGGATTGGGCGATGTCGATCAGACGTTCACCACGTCGCGCAATTGCTTGGCCGGCTTGAACCGCGGCGCTTTGGACGCGGCGATCTGCACCGCTTCGCCGGTGCGCGGGTTGCGCCCCTCGCGGGCGGCGCGCTCGGCCACTTCGAAAATGCCGAACCCGGCAAGACGCACCTCCTCGCCGCGGGCGAGCGCCGAGGAAATGCCTTCGAACACCGACTGGACGACCTTTGCCGCATCGGACTTGCGGATGCCGGCGTTGGTCGCGATGGTCTCGATGAGCTCGGCTTGGTTCATGCGAAACTCCTGGCGCCTTCGCGCGTGTGGATTTTTCCGTGTTCTTGGCAGATCGAATCCATCTGCACAAGAGTGATGGACAGGAAAGCAACCATAAGTGTTTCAGCAGTTGTGAGTTCTTGCCTTCACTGTGGCCTGGATGCATCAAAAAGACCGCCCTGCGCGGCACAACGGTGCCGCATGGCCGGCAAAGGAAGGATGGTCTCCGAAGAAAGTTGATCGACTCGCGGGACGCGGTTCTTGAACGACCAATCCGCAACACCATTTGCGTGGCGTTCGGGTCCGGGCCCCTCTGACGGCTGAGGCGTCAGCCGTGATGTCGGACACCGCTTGAATTCACTGCAGACGCAGCGCAATCAAGTGGGTGTTGTTATGGATTCCCTTATCGCCCTCGTCTTTCTCGATGTCATGGGCAAGCCGGCGTGGGTGTGGCTGACCTTCGTCGGTCTCGTCCTGGCCCTGCTGGCCTTCGACCTCGGCATCCTCAATCGCCGTGACCGTGAGATCGGCGTCAAGGAGAGCCTCCGCCTCTCGGCCTTCTACATCGCCGTCGCTCTTCTGTTCGGCGGCTGGGTCTGGTGGTCGATGGGCGACGCCGCGGCCGCCCAGTACTACACGGGCTTCTTCATCGAGAAGAGCCTGTCTCTCGACAACGTCTTCGTCATATCGCTGATCTTCACCTACTTCGCGGTCCCGCGGGCGTACCAGCACCGCGTGCTGTTCTGGGGCATCCTGGGTGTGATCGTGATGCGTGGCCTGATGATCGCCGCCGGCGCCGCGCTGGTCAGCGAATTCGACTGGGTGCTCTACATCTTCGGCGCCTTCCTGCTGATCACCGGCGTGAAGATGCTGTTCGCCGTGGACAAGCAGCCGGACCTCGCCAACAACCCGGCGCTGCGCTTCCTGAACCGGCACCTGCGGATCACCGACGGCTTCCGCGGCCAGAGCTTCTTCGTGCGCGAGGCCGGGCCGGACGGGCGGACCGCGCTCTACGCCACGCCGCTCTTCCTGGCGCTGATGATGGTCGAGTTCGCCGACCTGATCTTCGCGGTGGACAGCGTGCCGGCCATCTTCGCCATCACCACCGACCCCTACATCATCTACACGAGCAACATCTTCGCCATCCTCGGCCTGCGCGCGCTCTACTTCGCGCTGGCGGCGATGGTCCACCGCTTCCGTTACCTGAAATACGCGCTGGCGCTGGTGCTGGTCTTCATCGGCGGCAAGATCTTCTACACGCAGGTCTTCGGCAAGCCGGACCCGCTGATCTCGCTGGGCGTGACGCTGACCCTGATCGCCGGCGGCGTGGTCGTGTCGCTTCTCAAGACGCGCAGCGAGGGCAGGCGGCTGCCGGCGGAGTGAGGACGGTCAGCCGGTGAAGCCCAGGCGCTTCAGGGCGGCGATGCTCTCCTTCGCGCTGGTGTGGAGGATGAAGTCGCCGCCCGCCTGGGTCCACGGATCGCGGGCCTTCTCGCGGTCGTCGACCAGAACCGTGCCCGGCCCGCCGTGTCGGTGCTTGTCGCGGGCCATGCAGGTGATGATCCGCACGTGGGGACCCAGCATATGGGCGACCCAGCGCCGCTTCTGCTCCGGCGCCCAGGAGCCCAGCGGCAGGCCGGTCAGGATGGTCGGCGCGTAAGGTTCGCAGAACCGCCAGAGATCCTGCGCGTCGTGCATGAACTCCAGCGTTCCGAAGAAGTCGGGGTGGCGGGACAGCTCCCGCCACATGACCTTCATCGGGATGTCCTCCGGGCGCCTGCCGGTGACCGCCTTCACGCCGCGGTCGAAGTCGGCCAGCACGCCGTCGAGGTCGAGAAACAGCCTGGGTCTATGCATCGTCCGCCTTGTCCTGGCCTGCCAACGTCCTGCCCGTCCAGCTCCGGGCGGACGGGCCGGAAGAATACCGGTCGCACGGAACCTTCGCCAGCCGGTCGGGTTGCACCCGAAGGCATAGGCGCACGGCTTCGGTGCGGCAGGAGGGGGTGCGGATGACGGTCATAGGCATTTCAGGGTCTTACGGCGGCCTGAATCTGGGCGACGAGGCGATCCTCACCTCGGCCATCGAGCAGTTGCGCACGACGGTGCCGGGGGTGGAGGTGGTCGTCTTCTCCCGCAACGCCGCCCACACCCGCGAAAATCACGCGGTGGACCGCGTTCTTAACCCTCGGGAAGCCATGCGCGACGAGATCACCCCGGAGGTCGAGCGGCTCGACCTGCTGCTCCTGGGCGGCGGCGGCATCCTCTACGACAGCGAGGCGCAGACCTACCTGCGCGAGGTCACCATCGCGCAGAAGCTGGGGGTGCCGACCTACACCTTCGCGATCGGCGTCGGCCCGCTGAAGGACCGGGTGGAGCGCGACGCGGTGCGCGAGGGGCTGGACCGCATGACCGGCATCACCGTCCGCGAACCGAGCGCCAAGCGGCTGATCGAGGAGATCGGCGTACAGGTGCCCGTGACGGTCACCGCCGATCCGGCGCTGCTGCTGAAGCCGGAGCCCTTCACCGAGGAGATGCTGGCCGAGGCCGGAATCCCGCGTGGCCGCCCGCTGGTCGGCCTGTCGGTGCGCGAGCAGGGCGCCGCCGCGCCGGAACTGACCGACGCCGCCTATCACCAGCTTCTGGCGGAGGCGGCGGACTACATCGTGCAGCGCTTCGGCGCCGACGTGGTGTTCGTTCCGATGGAGCGCGCCGACGTGCGCGAGGCGCACCGCGTCATGGGCCGCATGGCGGTGTCGGAGCGCGCCCATCTGCTGCAATACCGCTACACGCCGCGCCAGATCATCGGGTTGATGGATCATTTCGAAATGGCCGTGGGGATGCGGCTGCATTTCCTGATCTTCGCGGCCATCACCGGCACGCCGCTGATCGCGCTGCCCTACGCGTCCAAGGTGTCGGATTTCCTGTCCTCGGTGGGGCTGGAGCCGCGGGCGACCGTGTCCCACACCACCGCCGGGACCTTCCTCGCCGACCTCGACCGCCTGTGGGATCACCGCGCGGAGCAGAAGGGACTGCTGCGCGACCGGATTCCCGTGCTGATGGAGCGCGCCCGCGAAACGGCGCCGCTCGCCCTGCGGACGGTGACCCCGCGCGCCGAAGCGGCGGCCGAGGCGGCGGCCGAAGCGGCGGCCGAAGCGGCAGAATGACGAAAGGAGCCAATCTTGCCCGTCCTGCCCTGTCCACCGAACCCTGAATCGGTCACCCTGCCGCCGCGCCGCGCCATGAAGGTGGCGCGCTGCCACGTCCTTGTCGTCGGCGGCGGTCCGGCCGGCATGGGGGCGGCCATCGGCGCCGCCCAGTCGGGGGCCAAGACGATCCTGGTCGAGCGCTACGGCTTCCTCGGCGGCAACGCCACGGCGGCGCTCGTCATGCCCTGGATGAGCTTCTACACCCAGCGCGGCTCGGTCGCGGTGGTGGACAACACGCGCCTGATGCCGCAGGACCACGGCCCCGGCGAGCCGGTGGTGGGCGGGGCGCTGGCCGTCTTCCTGGGGCGCCTCTACACCAACCAGGGGGCCATTCCACCCTCGCCGGACACCGGCTTCACCGTTCCCTTCGACCCGGAGGTGCTCAAGGTCACCGCGCAGCAGATCCTCGACGAGGCCGGGGTGAAGGTGCTGCTGCACGCCTTCGCCTCCACCGTCCTCGGCGAACCGGGGAAGCCCGACGCCGTGGTCTTCGAGACGAAGTCCGGGCCGGTGGTCATCGAGGCCGACGTGATCGTGGACTGCACCGGGGACGGCGACATCGCGGCGCTGGCCGGCTGCGACTATGAGGTCGGGCGGGAGGAGGACGGGCTGACCCAGCCCATGACGCTGATGTTCCGCATGGTCGGCTTCGACCACGACGCCTTCAATGGCTATGTGCGGGACCATCCGACGCAATGGCGCGGTGTGCACGGGCTGTGGGACCTCGTGTCCAGGGCCACCGCCAACGGCGACCTCGATCTGGCGCGCGAGGACATCCTGTTCTTCGCCACCACCCATCCAGGCGAGATCGCCCTGAACTGCACGCGGGTCACCGGTGCGCTGGGCACCAACGTCTTCGACCTGACGCGAGCTGAGTGGGAGAGCCATCGGCAGGCCGCGCAGATCGCCAACTTCCTGCGCAAGTACGCCCCCGGATTCGCCGACGCCTACACCTGCCAGACCGGCACCGGAATCGGCATCCGCGAGACCCGGCGCATCGTCGGCGACTACGCCATGACCGCGGACGACGTGCTGGGCGCGGCGAAGTTCAAGGACGCCATCGCGCGGGGCACCTACCCGGTGGACATCCACAGCCCGACCGGCCGTGGCACGGTGCTGAAGCGCGTGCCGTCCGGCGAGTGGTACGAGGTGCCGATGCGCGCCCTGCTGCCCAAGGGCATGGAGAAGCTGCTGGTGGCGGGCCGCTGCATCTCCGGCAGCCACGAGGCCCATTCCTCCTACCGGGTGACGCCCACCTGCATGGCGACGGGGCAGGCCGCCGGGGTCTGCGCGTCGATGGCGGCGCGGCGGGGCGAGCGCACCCGCGATATCCCGGTCGGCGCCATCCAGCGCGAACTGCTCCGCCAGGGCGCCCTGCTGCGCGAGCCGGAGGCGTAAGGCTCCCACCGCAGGGTCAGCGCATCGCGAAGAGTTCCTGGTGGAAGCGCTGTTCCACCGGCAGGCCATGGATGGCGAAGTCATGCCGCAGCGCCTGCCCGAAGCCCGTCGGGCCGCAGAACCAGACGCTGGCGTCACGCCAGTCCGGCACCAGGGCACGGATGCGCTCGCCATTCAGGCGGCCGTCGCGGCTGTCGACCAGGACATGGAGGCGGACCCCCGCCGCCGCCGCGTCGGCGGTGAGCTTCGCGATCGCGTCCTCGTCGTACTCGCTGGTGGTGTGGAAGAAATCGATGGTTTGCCGCGGCCGTTCAGCGCTGGCCGCCAGGAATTTCATGCGGGCGATGAAGGGCGTGACGCCGATGCCGCCGCCCACCCAGATCTGGTGCGGGCAGGAATCGTCGAAGGTGAAGCAGCCGTAAGGCCCTTCCACCGTCACCGCCTGGCCGACCGTCAGCCGTTCCCGCAGCCGCCGGGTGTGGTCGCCAAGCTCCTTGACCACGAAGGTGATGCGGCGCTCGGCGTCGTTCCAGGCCGAGGCGATGGTGTAGGGGTGGGCGCCCTCCGCGCGGTCCGAGGTGGCGAAGGCGAACTGGCCCGCCTTGTGGCCCGGCCAGCCGCGCGGAACGTCGACCGCGACCTCCAGCGTGCGCACGCCGGGAAAGTAATGGAGAGCGTTGATCGTGCCGGGAACCCGCCGGTCGGCGGCGACCCGGCCGAGAAGCACGACGACGGCGGCCCAGGCGCTGGCGACGAGCAACAGAGCCATCGCCCAGCCGATGGGCAAGCTCCAGTAGGCGAAGTCGGTCAGCACGACGGCGTGGAAAACCAGCACGAGATAGGCGATCGCCAGCAGGCGGTGCGTCTTGAAGAACAGCCGGTAGGGAAGGCGTTTGAACAGCGCCAGCGCGATCAGCAGCACGGCCGCGTAGAAGGCCCATTCGCCGAGCCATTCGGCGGTGCCGCGCAGACTGCGGAGCGACTGTTCGAGGGAACTGTCGGGAATGGCCCGCGGTCCCCGTTGCGGCCGGGCCAGCCATCCCCAGCCCACCGCCCATTTCGGCCCCTGGGCCCACAGCCAATGGACGATCGCCGCGACGAGGCCGGCGATGCCCAGCCATTTGTGCAGGCGGTACATCTTGTCGAGACCGCCGAACCACGCCTCCGGCCAGCGCGGCCGCAGCGCCAGGATCATCGCCACGGCCATGCAGCCCATGGCGATGATGCCGCTGTATTGGACCAGTTGGGCGCGAAGAGCGAAGAAGCCGTCCGCCAGAAACACCCCGGGTTCGGCGGCAATCCATAAAATCGTGAGAAGGGCTAAAATACCCCACAAAGACAGCTTGATCGTTTTCATGGCGACATCCTCCGTGTCGGCCACCGTCAAGGTGCGGATGGAGGGATGTTTCGTTATTGCCCTTCCGGTGACAAGCCGATTCCGATCATCGCAGCCATTCGATTGCATGACTACGACAAGGCCGGGGGATGGCGGGGAATTCGGTTACTTGCGAATCCAGACCTTGGTTTCCATGAAGCGGTTGGCGAGGAAGCGGTAGGTCTGCTTCTGCAACTGCTCGATGGCGGTGGACTTCTCCACCGGGGTGGTGTCCCAGGCCTGGAGGATGTCCTCCCACTCCAGAAGACGGGCGCGCAGGTCGTCGCGGATCTTGCGGATGAAGGACACGGTGGTGTCGAAGGCCTTCAGCGCGCCGAAGATCTCGCCGGTCTGGGCGTCCGCCTGCTCGAAGATGGCGTCGTAGTCCTTCAGCGGCTTGTTCAACAGCCCCTGCATGCGCGCGACCTCGTTGCACAGGGTGCGGTCGGTCCGGTAGATCTGGGTCAGCCGGCCCAGCTTGCCGCTGATCGCGCGGATGGCGTTGAAGCGGTCGCGCAGCGCCTCGATGTAGGACAGCTCCTGCGTCAGGTCCTCGATGCGGTCGGTCAGGTACTGCTCGTAATTGTCCTTCAGGCCCAGCTTCGCCGCGATGTCCTTGAAGGCGGCCTTGACGCGCTGCTTGGTCTGCGGGTCCTCGACGATCTGTTCCAGCTCGTCGGCCTTCACCACGATCATCTCGGTTCCGGAGATCGAGGAGACGAGCTGGACGGTCAGGCGCCCCCGCGCGATGTTCCGGTGCTTCTCCTCCACCGACCAGGAGGCCCGGCCGTCCAGCAACTCCCCTGGAATCTGCTCGCCGGGACGGATCTGCTTCACGAAGGCCAGCCCCTTGGCGACGACGTCCAGCAGCTTGGCGTCGCGGCTGTCCTCCTTGATGTCGAAGGATTCCATCAGCGTGTTGAAGGGCAGGGCGGCCTTCAGATCGCCCAGCAGGATGTGGAGCACCGGTTGCTTGGAGGAGGGGTCGATGCAGAAGAAGGCCCCGGACAGGCTGAAGACCTTGTGCTCGAAATCGAAATGCGTGTCCCGCATCGGGGCCGCGGGCGCGGCGTCGGGTGGCGTCGCCGCGGCGGGTGTCGCCTCGGCTTCGGCTTCCGTGCTTCCGGTTTCGGGATCGGTGACGTCGGACATGGGCGGGGACCGGAAGCGGGAATGGGACGGGCAGGTTACAGCAGATCGCGCAGTCGGAACCAGAGCATCGCGAGGACAAGGGCGGGTGTGCGGAATCGCCGCCCGCCGGGGAAGGGCAGGTGGGGCACGCGGGCGAACACGTCGAACCGCTCCGCCGTGCCGCGGATCGCCTCGGCCATGACCCGGCCGGCCATGCCGGCCAGCGCCACGCCGTGGCCGGAATAGCCGTGGGCGAAATAGGTCGTCGGCGTCAGCCGGCCGACATCGGGCATGCGGTTCATCGTGATGGCGACGTGGCCGCCCCAGAAATGATCGACCGCGGCGCCGCGGAGCTGCGGGAAGACCGCCAGCATCTTGGACCGCATGGCGATCTTCAGCCCCGGCGCGTCCAGCCCGGAATAGCTGACGCCGCCGCCGAACAGCAGCCGGTGGTCGGCGGAGCGGCGGAAGTAGTTGAGCACGAAGTTCATGTCGCTGACCGCCGCATTGGTCGGCAGCAGGGCGGACGCCGTCGCCTCTCCCAGCGGCTCGGTGGCGATCATGTAGGTGGCGACCGGCATCACCTTGGCCGACAGGCGCGGCGCCAGCGCCCCCAGATAGGCGTTCCCGGCCAGCACGAGGAAACGCGCTGTCACCCGCCCCTTCGCCGTCGTGGCGCCGGGGCGGTCCCCGGTGTCGATGGCGGTGACGCGGCTGTCCTCGAAGATGCGCACGCCGGCCCGGACGGCGGCGGCGGCCAGCCCCAGCGCGTAGTTCAAGGGGTGCAGATGGCCGCTTCCGTCGTCGGCCAGCCCGCCGACATAGGCGTCGCTGCGCACCACCGCCCGCATGGCCTCGCGGTCGAGCGCACGGACCTTCCCGTAGCCGTAGCGGTCGCGCATCTCGCGTTCCATCGCCGCCACATCGCCCATGTGGCGCGGCTTCACCGCCGCGTGGGCGAAGCCCCAGGTGAGGTCGCAGGGAATGGCGTGCTTCGCCACCCGCTCGGCCAGAAGCGCCTTGGACTCCTCGCCGAGGTCCCACAGCCGCCGGGCATCCTCCGCTCCGACCCAGCGCTCGATGGTGCTCATCGACTTGTTGTAGCCGGTGATGATCTGCCCGCCGTTGCGGCCCGACGCCCCCCAGCCGACGCGGTTGGCCTCCAGCAGAACCACGTCGTAGCCCTGCTCGGCCAGTTCCAGCGCGGTCATCAGCCCGGTGTAGCCGCCGCCGACCACGCAGACGTCGCAGGACAGCGTGTCCTCCAGCGCCGGGTGCCGCGGGTGCGGAGTCGCGGTGTCGGCGTACCACGAGCGGATGTGGGATGATGTCGGCATGACTGCCGAGTTAGGGGAGTGACCCCCGCCCCGTCAATGATTCCAGCGGTCAAATGGGCAGGATCTTTGTTCCCCTCTGGCGCGAGGAGGGGGTGCGGGATCATAGTAAGCGGGTCATTCACAGCAGGGAGGGGCTGCCCACCGTCCGGTGCGGTCCATACGTTCATGGGTTTCATGGAAGACTTCATCAAGAAGAACCGCATCACCGAAGTGGAATGCCTCGTGCCCGACATGTCGGGCATCGCGCGCGGCAAGATCGTGCCCGCCGAGAAGTTCCTGCGCATCCTGCGCGACCGCGGTCTGCGGCTGCCCGAGGCGATCTTCGTCCAGACCGTCACCGGGGAGTACCCGGAGGACGACGCGGTCACCTCGGACGAGAATTCCGACATCTACATGATCCCGGACGAGCGGACGATCCGCTTCGTCCCCTGGTACGAGGAGCCGACCGCCCAGGTCATCACCGACTGTGTCTACGCCGACGGCAGCCCGGTGAACTTCTCCCCCCGCCATGTCCTGAAGCGGGTGCTGTCGCTCTACGAGGAGCGCGGCTGGAAGCCGATGGTGGCACCGGAGCTGGAGTTCTTCCTCGTCCAGGTCAACAAGGACCCCGACTACCCGCTGGTGCCGCCGGTCGGGCGCAACGGGCGCGTGGAGAGCGGGCGGCAGGCTTTCGGCATCGACGCGGTGAACGAGTTCGATCCGATCTTCGAGATGGTCTACGACTTCTGCGAGGCGCAGGACATCGACATCGACACCCTGACCCACGAGGCGGGGGCCGCGCAGATCGAGATCAACTTCAACCACGGCGACGCGCTGGAACTGGCCGACCAGGCCTTCCTGTTCAAGCGCACCGCGCGCGAGGCGGCGTTGCGCCATCAGGTCTACGCGACCTTCATGGCCAAGCCGATGCAGAACGAGCCGGGCAGCGCCATGCACATCCACCAGTCGGTGGTCGATGCGGATTCCGGGCGCAACCTGTTCTCCGACGCCAACGGGGCGGACACGCCGCTGTTCATGTCCCACATCGCCGGGCTTCAGAAGTATCTGCCCTACGCGATGCCGCTGCTGGCGCCGAACGTGAACTCCTACCGGCGGCTGGTGCCGAACTCCGACGCGCCGATCAACGTGCATTGGGGCCGCGACAACCGCACTACCGGCCTGCGCGTTCCCGTCTCGCCCGCCGATTCGCGCCGGGTGGAGAACCGGGTGGCCGGGGCGGACGCGAATCCCTACCTCGCCATCGCCGCGTCCCTGGCCTGCGGCTATCTCGGCATGGCCCAGGGGCTGGAGCCGACCGACCCGGTGAAGGGGTCCGCCTACCGCCTCGCCTTCACCCTGCCGCGCCACCAGGGGGACGCCTTGCAGAAGTTCAACGCCTGCAAGCCGCTGAAGGAGGTGCTGGGCGAGAAGTTCCTGGACGCGGTGACCTGCGTGAAGGAGGCCGAGTACGAGGCCTATCACCGGGTGATCAGCTCCTGGGAGCGCGAGAATCTCCTGCTGAACGTTTGAGCATTTTTCCGCCCCCTTCCGCCGCTGCCGCGGAAGGGGGCATTTCCGTTCCGCAAAACCCGCAAAACCCCCCGCAAACCGTTGACAACCAACCCCCCCGTGGGTGCAATAGCGCTCGCGCCGGGGACGCCGTGCAACGCACGCCGCCTCCCACGTCGAATGGAAAAAAGTCGACCAGTTGCGAACTGACGAACGATCCAGAATTCGGGGGCTTTCTGCATGAAACGTTTCGCTCTCAGCGTCATCGGCGCCGTCGCGGCGATCGCCATCGCCGGCCCGGCGCTGGCCCAGGCCAAGAAGCCGGTCAACATCTACATCTGGAACGACTATCTGGGCGAATCGACGCTGGCGGACTTCACGAAGGCCACCGGCTACGACACCAAGGTGGACCTCTACGACAGCCTGGAGCTGCTGGAGCAGAAGGTGCTGGTCGGCAAGTCGGGCTACGACGTGATCGTCCCCACCGCCGAGCCGACCCTGTCGCGGATGATCCAGGCGAAGGTCGTGGCGCCGCTCGACAAGGCGAAGATCCCGAACCTGAAGAACGTCGATCCGAAGGTCCTCAAGCTCCTCGAAAATTCCGACCCCGGCAACAAGTTCGCCGTGCCCTATCTCGGCGGCACGGTCGGCATCGCCATCATCCCGGAGAAGATCAAGGCCGTCGCCCCCGACGTCCCGCTCGACAGCTGGGACCTGATCTTCAAGCCGGAGGTGGCGAAGAAGGTCGCGGCCTGCGGCATCACCGTGATGGATTCGGCCATCGACGTGATCCCGTCGGTGCTGAACTACCTCGGCCTCGATCCGAACTCCGAGAAGAAGGAGGATCTGGACAAGGTCGAGAAGACGCTTCTGGCGGTCCGCCCCTACATCAAGCAGTTCGTCACCGGCCAGAACATCAACATCCTGGCGGGCGGCGACGCCTGCGTCGTCATGGCCTACAACGGCGACGCCATCCAGGGTGCCGCCCGCGCCGAGGAAGCCAAGAACGGCGTGAAGGTCGAATACATCACGCCGAAGGAAGGCGTGCAGGTGTGGTGGGACACGCTGGCCGTTCCGGCGGATGCGCCGAACAAGGACGGCGCGCACGCCTACATCAACTTCATCCTGGACCCGGCGAACATCGCGGCGGTGTCCAACACGGTGAGCTACGCCAACGCCGTCCCGGCCTCGCTGGCCTCGGTTGACGAGGGCGTGAAGTCCAACCCCGCCGTCTTCCTGCCGGAGAACAGCACCGTCAAGCTGTTCGCCCTGAAGTCGATCAAGCAGGCCACCGACCGCGCCCGCACCCGCGTCTGGACCAAGGTCAAGACCGGCAAGTAAGCGCGCCGCGAACCGGCCTGCACGACACGCGCCCTGGTCGCTTCCCGTCGGGAACGGCCGGGGCGTTCCCATGAGAAGAGGACGCCGAGAGGAGCCGCATGGCCGTCCAGCCGATCCGCAAGCCCACGCGCCTGGAACCCTGGCAGGACCCGGGACAGAAGCCCTATGTGCGAATCGAGAAGGTGACCAAGACCTTCGGCGATTTCGTCGCTGTGGACGAGGTCAGCCTGTCGATCTATCGGGGCGAGTTCTTCGCCCTGCTGGGCGGCTCGGGGTCGGGGAAGACGACCCTGCTGCGCATGCTGGCCGGGTTCGAGACGCCGACCGAGGGCAAGATCTTCATCGACGGCGTCGACATGGCCGGCATCCCGCCCTATGAGCGGCCGGTCAACATGATGTTCCAGTCCTACGCCCTGTTCCCGCACATGTCGGTGGAGCAGAACGTCGCCTTCGGCCTGAAGCAGGACGGCGTTCCGAAGGCCGAGATCAAGGAGCGGGTGGGGGCGATGCTCGACCTCGTCCAGCTCGGCCAGTTCGGCAAGCGCAAGCCGCACCAGCTCTCCGGCGGCCAGCGGCAGCGCGTGGCGCTGGCCCGCTCGCTGGTCAAGCGTCCCAAGCTGCTTCTGCTGGACGAACCGCTGGGCGCGCTGGACAAGCGGCTGCGCGAGCGGACGCAGTTCGAGCTGGTCAACATCCAGGAGAAGCTGGGCGTCACCTTCATCGTGGTCACCCACGACCAGGAGGAGGCGATGACCATGTCCTCGCGGATCGCCGTCATGAACCACGGCGTCATCGCCCAGACCGGCACGCCGACCGAGATCTACGAATACCCGCAGTCCCGCTTCGTCGCGGAGTTCATCGGCTCGGTGAACATGTTCGAGGGCAGGGTGGTGGAGGATCAGGCCGACCATGTGCTGATCCGTTCGGAGGACGCCGGCTGCGACCTCTACATCAACCACGCGGTGGCGGTGCCCGCCGGCGCCACGGTGGGAGTCGCCGTCCGTCCGGAGAAGATCGCGCTGAGCAAGGAGCCGCCGGCCAACGCCGCGACCAACGCCGCGACCAACGCCGCTGGGCGCAACGTCACCAGCGGGATCGTGCGCGAGATCGCCTATCTCGGCGACGTGTCGATCTATCTGGTCGAGCTGAAGACGGGCAAGACGGTGCGGGTCACGGCGCCCAACGTGGTGCGGCGCACCGAGATGCCCATCACCTGGGACGACGAGGTGTATCTGAGCTGGCGTCCCTTCGCCGGGGTGGTGCTGACGCAATGATCGACCTTCTGCGCCGGATCGGCCTGTGGGGGCGGGGGGTGGTGGTCGCCATCCCCTACCTGTGGCTTCTTCTGTTCTTCCTGGTGCCCTTCCTGATCGTCTTCGGCATCAGCCTGTCGGAAGCGATGCTGGCGCAGCCGCCCTACGCGCCGCTGATCGACTGGCTGGTCGACGAGGACGCGGGCACGACCAAGCTCCAGATCCTGCTGAACCTGTCCAACTATCTGCGGCTGGGCGGCGACGATCTCTACATCCTGGCCTATCTGAATTCGGTGAAGATCGCGCTGGTCACCACCGTCTGCTGCCTGCTGCTGGGCTATCCCATGGCCTATGCCATCGCCAGGGCGGAGCCGTCCAGGCGCGGGCCGCTGATGATGCTGGTCATCCTGCCCTTCTGGACCAGCTTCCTGATCCGAATCTACGCCTGGATCGGCATCCTGAAGGCCAACGGGGTTGTGGACAACCTGCTGCAATGGACCGGCCTGACGACGGAGCCGTTCGAGCTGCTCTACTCGGACTGGGCCGTCTACATCGGCATGACCTACTGCTATCTGCCCTTCATGGTGCTGCCGCTCTACGCGACGCTGGAAAAGCTCGACCCGACTCTGCTGGAGGCTGCGGCGGATCTCGGCTGCCGGCCCTGGAAGGCGTTCCTGACGGTGACGCTGCCGCTGTCGCTGCCGGGCATCATCGCGGGGTCGCTGCTGGTCTTCATCCCCTCGGTCGGCGAGTTCGTGACTCCGGAACTGCTCGGCGGTCCCGACACGCTGATGATCGGCCGCGTGCTGTGGAACGAGTTCTTCGCCAACCGCGACTGGCCGGTCGCCTCGGCGGTGGCCATCGCGCTTCTGCTGTTCCTGGTGGTGCCGATCATGGTCTTCCAGCATGTCCAGGGGCGCCAGACGGAGGCCGGGCGATGAAGCAGATGGGAAAACTGGCCTGGGCGCTGTGGTTCGGCTACGCCTTCCTCTACGTGCCGATCGCGCTGCTGATCTTCTACTCCTTCAACGAATCGCGGCTGGTCACGGTCTGGGGCGGCTTCTCCACCAAATGGTACGCGGAGCTTCTGCAGAACGACCAGCTTCTCGGGGCGGCCTGGCTGTCGCTCAAGGTGGCGGCGATGTCGGCCACCGCGTCGGTGATCCTCGGCACCGTGGCCGGCCTGGCGCTGGCCCGTTTCGGGCGGTTCCGCGGACGGACGCTGTTCGGCGGCATGATCACCGCGCCCCTGGTCATGCCGGAGGTCATCACCGGCCTGTCGCTCCTGCTGCTGTTCGTGGCGCTGGAGCAGGCCATCGGCTGGCCGGACGGGCGCGGCATGACGACGATCACCATCGCCCACACCACCTTCACCATGGCCTATGTGGCGGTCATCATCCAGTCGCGCCTCGTCAGCCTGGACGAGAGCCTGGAGGAGGCGGCGATGGACCTCGGCGCCCGCCCGGCCAAGGTGTTCTTCGTCATCACGTTGCCGATCATCGCCCCGGCCATCGTGTCGGGCTGGCTGCTCGCCTTCACCCTGTCGCTCGACGACGTGGTGGTCGCCAGCTTCGTGTCGGGGCCGGGCTCCACCACACTGCCGATGGTCATCTTCTCCAGCGTGAAATTCGGCATCAGCCCGCAGATCAACGCCTTGGCGACGCTGATGATGGTGGTGGTCGCCACCGGCATCTTCATCGCCAGCCTGGTCATGGCGCGGCAGGACCGGCAGAAGAAACGGGACGAGCAGATGGCGGTGCAGGGGGGCTGATTTACCCCTTCCGTGTCGCCTCATAGGGGCTATGCCATCAGGCCGCAGACGGCGGGGGTGGTCGTCCGCTGTTGCATTTGCTATTCTGTGGGCATCTGCAACAGCGAATGAGGCCGTATCGTGCGCGCGCTCTTATGGTTCCCGATGCTTCGTCTTGGTTTTTCGATGCCTTTTTCGGCGCCCAAGCGCCGCTATTCGGATCGTCCGCCCTCCCGCCGCTGAGCGGTCGAGCGCGTTGCCCTTCCGGGCATTCCAGAGGCCTCTTTGGTGGCCGTTGCCAAATCCTCCGCTCCGTGGTTAGGGTGACCGTGGGTCACGGGTAACATCGTGACGACCCGCTCCGGCCATGCAAAAGAGCCGGGCCATTCAGGGATTTGGCAGGAGATTCAAAGATGACGACACCGGCGGCGGAAGGCTTCACCATGCCGGGCGAATGGGAACGGCACACCCGCTGCTGGATGGCGTGGCCGTGCCGGCCCGAGACGTGGCCCGAAGGGGCTTTCGACGCCGCCGCCGCCGCCTACACCGACGTCGCCCGCGCCATCAGCCGGTTCGAGCCGGTGACCATGGTCTGCGATCCCGCCGATGTCGCCGACGCCTCGCTGGCCTGCGGGCCGGGCGTCGAGATCCTGCCCTTGCCCATCAGCGACTCCTGGATTCGCGACACCGGACCCAGCTTCGTCACCGATGGGAAAGGGCAGCTGGCCGGCGTCCACTGGCGATTCAACGCCTGGGGCGGCAATTACCCGGACAGCGACAAGGACCAGCAGGTCGGGCGCCTGATGCTGGAGCATCTCGGCCTGCGCCGCTTCGAAGCGCCCCTGATCATGGAGGGCGGCTCCTTCCATGTGGACGGGGAGGGGACGCTGCTGACGACCGAGCAGTGCCTGCTCAACCCGAACCGCAACCCGAATCTCGGCAAGGCGGAGATCGAGGAGCTTCTCAAGGAGCATCTCGGCATCTCCACGGTGATCTGGCTGGGCGAGGGCTATCAGGACGACGAGACGGACGGTCACATCGACGAGATCGCCCTGTTCGTGAAGCCCGGCGTTGTCATGGCCATCACCACCGACGATCCCGGCGACGCCAATTTCAAGGCGTTCCAGGACAATCTGGACCGGCTGAAGCGCGCCCGCGACGCCCAGGGGCGGGAACTGGAGGTCATCCCGGTCCGCCAGCCGGCGCGGCGCGACGAGAGCGGCGTTCGACTGACCCTGTCCTACACGAATCTCTACATCGCCAACGGCGGCATCGTCATGCCGGCCTTCGAGGATTCGGCGGACGACGAGGCCTTCCGCATCGTGCGCCGGGCCTTCCCGGACCGTGAGATTGTGCAGGTTCCGGCGCTGGACATCGTGCGCGGCGGTGGCGGCATCCACTGCATCACCCAGCAGCAGCCGGCGGTCTGATCCGACACCGCGCGGGTGGCGAAAAGGCGAAGGCTCCTCCGGCCTTCGCTTTTGAATCGGTCGCTGCGGCGATTCGGACCTTGAACCGGTGGATGCGCGGGCGCATCTTCTCAACATGCAATTAAACCCGCTCAATATGCCACCGATGGCAAAGCCTCAGCCGCCGATCACACCGGCGATGCAGATGGCCATGTCTCCGGCGGTTCAGGCGGCGCAGCAGACCACCCCCACCGTCCGCACCCAGACGGTGCAGGCGACCCAGGCGGTCGGGAAAATGGACCAGACGCGGGAAACCCGCAACGCCACCCAGTCGGGGCAGGCCATCGACCCGCAGACGGCGGCGGTCCAGGCCCGGACCAATGGCGCCGGCTATGGTGCCAAGCAGCGCGGCACGCTCCTGGACGTCAGCGTCTGAGGCGTTTTCACGCGTCCTTTCCCGCTGTTCAATTCGCAAGCTCTCCGCCATTATCTTATGCAAAGCCGAGGCGGTTTTTCGCGTTGCCGAAGGCTGTTTCCAGGAAGCTGGTTCGGCTGTAACGCGCTGGAGCCGTTCGCGTGATGCATTCCGCCCTGATCGAGATGATCGCCGCTGGACAAACGGATGTTGGCCGCGTCCGGTCGCGCAACGAGGATTCGTTCCACCTCGACCCGGCGCGGGGCTTGGCGGTGATCTGCGACGGCATGGGCGGACACGCCGGCGGCGACATCGCCAGTCGCACCGCGGTGGAGGTGGTGGCCGCCGTCATCGCTTCTCAGGACCAGGCCGACGGCGGTCGGACACCATCCCCGGCGGAGGAGGAGAGGGCGGCGGCGGACGCCGCATCGACGGTGCGTTCCGCGGTGGTGGCCGCCAACCGCCGGATCAACGCCCTGAACCGGCAGCGGGGCTACGCCGAAGGGCGCGGCATGGGAACCACGTTGGTGGGACTCTGGCGGGTTCCGGGAACCGGGCGCGTCGTCGTGTTCCACGCCGGGGACAGCCGGCTGTATCGCCTGCGCGGCGGCGAGTTGCGCCTGCTGACGCGCGATCACAGCCTCTACCAGCTCTGGCTCGACAACGGGCGCCGCGGGCAGGCTCCCCATCGCAACATCATCGTTCGCGCGCTCGGCACCGGGGAGCAGGTGGAGCCCGACATCGCCGTCCACGATCTGCAGCCGGACGACCAGTACCTTCTGTGTTCGGACGGGCTGACCGGCATCGTGCCGGAGGGCGTGATCCAGCGCATTCTCACCCAACAGCCGCCGCCCGATGGCGAAGACGCCTGTGCCCGGCTGATCGACCTTGCCAACGGCGCGGGCGGGCCGGACAACATCACCCTCATCCTCGCTCGGTTCGTCCTTCTCCCGGCCTGAGCGAACGGCGCATTCAGGGCGCTCTGGTTTTGAGGAAGCGCGCGGTGGCGACGGTGGCGGGTGCAGCGGAGTCCAAAGCCTGTTTCAGCGCGGGCAGGTAGGACGCCGCCGCCTCGGCTTCGGGGCGCGGCGCGGCGAACAGCGGTGTGGGGCTGGCGATCACGACAATCAGTTCATGGCCGTAAGGCGGCCCAACGGTCCAGAAGCGCCCGCCGGCACCGCGCTCACCCAACCGGCGAACCGAGCCGGACTCCACGCGGCCGCTGATTTCCAATGGATTGGGCAACAGATGGATCACGTCGCCATCCGACGTGAAATAGTCCACCTGCAGATAGGCCGGAAAATCGGGGGCCGCGACGTCGAACATCAGATTCTGGCCGCCTTCGAACAGAAATCCGGTCGTTCCCTTGAGGTGGATCGACAAGGGAGCGGCCAATCCGGCGTTGGCCGACCGCAGCGGGCCGATCAGGGTCAGGGGATCGCACAGGGCAGGGGACGTGCGCTCGATCTCGACGGCGGCCCGCTGGCCGGTCAGAAGGTCCTGGGCGAGCAGTGCGAGACTGTCCGGATCGGTGTCGCCCGCGGTCAGGCCGGAGATCGCGACCCGCTGGTCCTCGCCGATGGCGACATCGAGTTCGGCGCAATGAAACTCCGCCAGGGCCGTTCGCAAGGCCGTCAGATCGGGCACGGCAGGAACAGGCGGTCCGTCCGGTGTGGGCAGTGTCTGTGCTGGAACGGTCTCGCTTTCCGCGGCGGCGTCGGACGCCGCGTCGGCGTGGCCGGTCCAGGCGGTCGTAGCGCCTCCAATGGCAGCGGCGAGCAGCGCTGCGGAACATCGCAATCGCCATGTCATCGGCGCGTAGGCGTCCTTCACCGGAACCTGACCGTTGGCTATAAACTGCGATTTATGTAGCGTGCATTTTGGGCAACGCCAAGGGTGGAGGGACGGACGCTTGGCGGCAATGATCGATCATATAATCTGTATTATGGAAAATAAGACCAGAAGGAAGCGAGTAGGGCACCAATCCGTCCCTTCCGGCGTTCAAGCCGATGGACTATCGTCGCGGTTCGTTCCCGCATCCATTCCCTCCATGAAGGCTGCGCTTTATGCCTCGTTCCTCGTGGCTTTTCGGCCCCGTGCTGTCGCTGTGTCTGATTCCTTTCGCCGCCTCGGCCCAGACGCCACTGGATTGTACCAAGCCGGCCGGTCGCGCGGACCGGACCATTTGCGCGAGCGCCGATCTGAAGGTCGCCGCCGAGGATTTGGCGGCGCTCCTGCGCGACACCTTGGGAAACACGCCGGCCGACGGCCGGGACACCATCGAGCGCGCGCAGAAGGCGTTCCTGACCGCACGTGACGGCGCCTGCGCCGACAAGTCGGCCATCCCGGCCTGCCGCGCCCTCTATGAGGCCCGCGCCGCCGAACTCGCCGCCCAGAATTCGACGGCCCAGAAGAAACTGGCCGCGATCGTCGCCGGCATCCCGAAGGACGCCAAGGCCGCCGCTGCGGCGCTTCAGCGTCACAGCGGCGCGCCGGCGAAGGCATGGCTGGTCTATCTCTACCAAAGCGGCACGGTGGCGGTGCCCGACAAGGACGCCACCGTGCGCGGGCTTGTCGATGAAATCCTGAACCAGGATCTTCCGAAGGATCCCTATCTCCATGAGGAGATGGCGAATCTCGGCGACGTTCCGAGCGCCCCGCTCGGCACGCTGTTGCTGTTCCTGCGCCACGTCCTGTCGACCACGGAGATGGACGCGCCCTGCTTCCTGTTCACCAAGCACGGGCAGCCGGCCTTCGAAGCCTTCGGGGCCTTCTGGGGCAACGCGCGCGACGAGACGCCCGGACTGTGCAATCCGCCGTCCTCGGTGTTCGATCTGTCGGAATGGAAATCCGTCTCCGCCCACATGGATCCGGCCATCGAACCGGCCCTGGTGGAGCGCGGCAGCATCCGTCACGGCTACGAGCGCCAGTTCGAGGTGGACGATCTTCAGGCGTCGCTGGTGCCCAGCACCCTTCTGGAATCGCCGATGTCCGCCGAAGCCAGGAAGATGGCCGAGCAGCGCGGAAAGGCCGTGGCCGCCTTCCGGTCCTGGAGCGATTTCGAGGTCTGGCCGGAGAAGGAGTACCGCGCCGCGGTGCACGCCCTGCCCACGGCCATCTCCGCCACATCAAAGCTTTACAGGGAAAAGTTCAGGCTGAATCCCCAGACGGCCGATCAGGCGGCCAGGGCGGCCGCGGACCGTTTCATCGCCGGTCGGCTGGGCCTCATCATGCCGGACGACTGACGGTCCCCCCTGCCCCATCCGTCATCAAACCGCCCGGTCAAAGCTCGATGACGAGCCCGTCATAGGCGGGCTCGACACCGGCGGGAAGCAGCCGGCGGAGCGTGTCGTAGTCCATGGTCTGGTCCATGTGCGTCAGATAGGCCCGCTTGGGGCGCACCCGCGCAATCCACTCCAGAGTGAGGGCGAGATGGGCGTGGACCGGGTGCGGCGGCTCGATCCGCGCGCAGTCGACCACCCAGACCTCGACGCCTTCCAACGCCGCGAAGGCGTCTTCATCCAATCTCACAACATCGGTTGAATAAGCAAATTTATCAAACCGATAGCCGAGGGTCTTCAAGTAGCCGTGATCCTGGTCGAACGGCACGATCCGGTGACCGCGCACCTCGAACGGACCTTCCACCGCGCGCGGCGTCAGCACCGGGCGGTAGAAGGGATCGCCGGGACGCAAGGGTTCGAAACAGTAGCCGAAACGCCGCTCCAATTCGGCCAGATCATCGGCGCGGCCGTAGGCGTCGATGGGCGCGTGCATCGCCCGGCAGAGTTCCCGCAATTCGTCGATGCCATGGGCATGGTCGGCGTGCTGGTGTGTCCACAGCACGGCGTCGAGCCGCCGCACATCGGCGTTGAGCAGCTGTTGGCGGAGGTCCGGCGAGGTATCGACCAGGACGCCGACGCCACCGCCCTGCCCGCTCCCGTCACGCTCCCACTCCACCAGGACGGACGGGCGCATCCGGTGGTTCCTCGGGTTCGCCGGGTCACAGGAGCCCCAGCCGAGGCCGATCACGGGGACGCCCCGCGATCCGCCGCAGCCGAGGATCGTGACCCGTTGTGCGGTCATGCGGCGGCCTGTTGGGCCGTTCCGGCGCGCGGGAACAGACGGAAGAAGTTCTCGGTGGAGATCCGGGCCATCTCCGCCGCGTCCACACCTTTGACCTCGGCGACGCAGGCCGCGGTGTGGGCGACGTAGGCCGGCTCGTTGCGCTTGCCGCGGAACGGCACCGGTGCCAGATAGGGCGCGTCCGTCTCCACCAGGATCCGGTCCAGCGGGACGTCCCTCACGATGGCGCGGAGGTCCTCCGACTTCTTGAAGGTGACGATCCCGGACAGGGAGATGCAGAAGCCGAAATCCAGAGCGTCTTCAGCGAGTTGCCGCCCGGAGCTGAAGCAGTGCAGCAAGCCGTTGACCGGCTGTCCGGCGGCCTCCTCGCGGACGATCCGCATGGTGTCGTCGTCGGCGTCGCGGGTGTGCACGATCAGCGGCAGGCCGGTCTCAAGGCTGGCCCGGATGTGCCGGCGGAAGCACTCCTGCTGAACGTCCCGCGGGCTCTTGTCGTAGAAGTAGTCGAGCCCGGTCTCGCCCAGCCCGATCACCTTCGGGTGCTTCGCCAGTTCGACGAGGCGCTCGACCGTCACCCCGGCGATCTCCTCCGCCGCCTGATGCGGGTGGACGCCGAGCGAGCACAGGACGTCGTCGTACCGCTCGGCGACCGCGAGGATGCGGTCGAAGCGCGACAGGTAGGTGCAGATGGTCACCATCCGCCCCACCCCCGCCTGCCGGGCGCGGTCGACGACCGCGTCCAGCTCTTCGGCGAAGTCGGGAAAGTCGAGATGGCAGTGGCTATCGACCAGCATCGTTTCTCAGCTCTTCGCTTCGTCCACGTAGCGCGGGAACACGCCCTGCGGCGCCGGCAGCGGCGTGCCGGGGACCAGCGCCCCGCCCGCTCCCAGCCGGTCGAACCCGCGGGCTTCCGGCCCCTGCGCCAGCTGGTCCAGGATCTTGGCCGAGGCTTCCGGCATGATCGGCTGGGTCAGGATGGCGAGGTGGCGGATGGTCTCGGCCAGCACGTACAGCACCGTGGCCATGCGCGCCGGATCGGTCTTCTTCAGAGCCCAGGGGGCCTGCTCGTCCACATAGCGGTTGCCGTCGCCGATCACCGCCCAGATGGCGTCCAGCGCCTTGTGGAAGGACTGCGACTGGATCTCCGCACGGACGATCGGCAGCAGGTTGCGGGCGGCGCCGAGCAGCGCGTCGTCGGCTTCCGTGAAGGCGCCAGGCTGCGGCACGGCGGCCCCGCAGTTCTTGCCGATCATCGACAGGGAGCGCTGCACGAGGTTCCCGTAATCGTTGGCGAGGTTGCCGTTGATCCGCTGGACCATCTGCTTGTGCGAGAAGTCGCCGTCGTTGCCGAAGGGCACCTCGCGCAGCAGGAAGTAGCGGGTCTGGTCAAGGCCGTAGGTGTTGACCAGAGTTTCCGGCGCGATGACGTTGCCCAGCGACTTCGACATCTTCTGGCCTTCGATGGTCCACCATCCGTGCGCGAAGACGCGCTTCGGCGGGGCCAGCTTGGCGGCCATCAGGAAGGCCGGCCAGTAGACGGCGTGGAAGCGCAGGATGTCCTTGCCGACCATGTGCAGGTTGGCCGGCCAGTATTTGGCGTACTCGCCGCTCTCGTCCGGGAAGCCGACCGCGGTGATGTAGTTGGCCAGGGCGTCCAGCCACACATACATGATGTGGTCGGGGTTGCCCGGCACCGGGATGCCCCACTTGAAGGTGGTGCGGCTGACCGACAGGTCCTTCAGCCCCGACTTCACGAAGGCGACGACCTCGTTGCGCTTGCCGGCGGGGGCGATGAAGTCCGGATTCTGCTCGTAGAACTCCAGCAGGCGGTCCTGCCAGGCCGACAGGCGGAAGAAATAGGACGGCTCCTCCACCCACTCGCACTCGGCGCCGGTCGGGGCGATCTTCTTGCCGGCCGGCGACGTGGTCAGCTCGTCCTCGCCGTAGAAGGCCTCGTCGCGCACCGAGTACCAGCCGGCGTAGCTGCCGAGATAGATCTCGCCGGCCGATTCCAGACGGCGCCACAGCTCCTGCACCGACGCGATGTGCCGCGGTTCGGTGGTGCGGATGAAGTCGTCGTTGGAGAAATTCATCAGCGCGACGAGGTCGCGGAAGTTCTTCGACACGCGGTCGGTAAACTCCTGCGGCGCGATGCCGGCGTTCATGGCGGACTTCTCCACCTTCTGGCCGTGCTCGTCGGTGCCGGTGAGGAACTTAACGTCATAGCCGTCCAGCCGCATGAAGCGGGCCAGCACGTCGCAGGCGAGCGTGGTGTACGCATGCCCGATGTGGGGCACGTCGTTCACATAGTAGATCGGAGTCGTCAGGTAAAAGGTCTTCGACCCGGTCATGTCAGAGGCTCTCCCGAGAATGCGCCGGCCCGGCGCGTCGCCGGTCCGGGTGGGCGTGGTGTGTCGTCCGTGTTAAGTAGCAGCCGCTTCCAGCGTCGCCAAGGCGTTCAAGACCACCTGTTTGCGGTCGAGATTGGCGGATTCCGCACGGGCGAAGTGGCGTTGGACCTTTTCCCACACCTCCACCCAACGTTCAAGGCCGCGGGCGTTGGCCAGACGGGTCATCAGGGCGGCCTCCCCGGCCACCACCTCCGCCGGCCAGGCGCCGCGGGCCAGCGACCGGACGAAACGGGCCAGCCACCAGACGAGCAGGTCGGTGGCCGTCTCATAGAGACCGTCATCCTGCTTGCGGGTCAGCTTGTCGCCGAAGGCGTGGGCGGCGGCGATGTCCAGCCGCGGCAGGGTGCCAAGCAGACCAACCAGTTCCCGGTAGAGGTCCAGCCCGCCGGCCTCGGCCAGCCCGATGGCCCGCCCAATGCTGCCCTCCGCCAGCCGGGCGAGCGCCGCCCGGTCCTCACTGCCGAGGTCCGGTCGATGCTGGATCAAAAGGTTGAGGACCGTTTCCTCAGGAAGCGGTTGAAGCGTGAGCTTGCGGCAGCGGGACCGGATGGTGGGCAGCATGCCGCCGGGATTGTCGCTGACCAGAAGCAGCAGGGCACCCGGCGGCGGCTCCTCCAAAATCTTAAGAATGGCGTTCAAGCCACTGAGATTCATTCGATCCGCGCCGTCGATCACAGCGACGCGCCAGCCGCCCTCGGCGGCGGTCTTGCGCAGGAACGGGCCGATCTTGCGAACGTCGTCCACGGCAATGTCGCGCTTCAGCCGGTCGCGCTTCTCGTCGCGTTGGCGTTCGACGGTCAGCAGGTCGGCGTGACCGCCCGACGCGACGCGGCGGAAGACCGGGGCGTCCGGGGGCAGCGCCAGCGTGGCCGGTGGCGGCGGCGCGCCGAACAGGCCGGCGTCCGGCGGCTCGTGCCCCTGGGACAGGACGAAGCGGGCGAAGCGGAAGGCCAAGGTCGCCTTGCCGATTCCCGGTGGACCGCCGATCAGCCAGGCGTGCGGAAGCCGCCCGGAGTTCCAGGCGTCGAGCAGCAGGCGCTCAGCGTCCTCGTGACCGGTCAGTTCGGGGTTGCGGCGCGGGGCGAGGGCGTCCTCCTCCGCGACAGGCTCGGGCGCGCGGGCGCGGCTCACCTCAGGACGCTCCCAGGCGGCGGGTCACATGGTCGAGAATAGCCGCCTGGACCGCTTCGACGGGGTGGCCAGCGTCGACGACCGCGCAACGCTCCGGCTCGCGTGCGGCGATGTCGAGGAAGCCCTCGCGCAGGCGGTGGTGGAAGGCGACGTCCATGCGCTCGTAGCGGTCCTCCCCGCCGCGGCGGGCGGCGGCGCGGGCCAGTCCGTCCTCCACCGGCAAGTCGAGGATCAGCGTCAGGTCGGGCCGGAAGTCGCCCAGGGCCGCAGTTTGGAGCGTGGCGACCAGCTCGCGCCCCAGCCCCAGCCCATAGCCCTGATAGGCCATCGTGCTGTCGAAGAAGCGGTCGCAGATCACCCAGTGACCGGCCTCCAAAGCCGGCCAGACGGTGCGCTCCAGATGGTCGCGGCGGGCGGCGGTGTGCAGCAGCGCCTCGGTCACCGGACCCCAGCGCCCGGTCTCCCCGGAGACCAGGAGACCGCGGATCTCCTCCGCCCCCGGCGAGCCGCCGGGCTCGCGGGTCAGAACGACCCGCTTCCCCCAACCGATCAGCGCGTCGGCGAGCAGGCGGATCTGGGTGGTCTTGCCCGCCCCTTCGCCGCCCTCCAGCGTGATGAACCGCCCGCGCGTCATGGTCTGCTCCCGATGGTGATGAGGCCCGCCGCGTTCCGGATTCCGGCGGTGACGGGCCGGCTTACACCAATCAGCTCGCCCCGAAAATGAGGAACTTCGCCGCCGCCAGGGCGCGGCCCACGAAGCCCAGCTTCTCCACGTCCTGGGCGGCGACCACCGGGAACTCCTTGCCCGGGAAGCCCGGCGCGGAGACCACCACCTTGCCGACCACGTCGCCCTTCTTCACCGGCGCGGCGACCGGGGCGTTGCTGACCAGCGACACCTTCATGCCGCTGCGGTCGGCGCGCGCCATGGTGACCTTCATGTCCTCCGGCACGGTGACCGGCACGCTGTCCTGCGCGCCCAGCCAGAGCGGCACCTGATCGACCGTCTCGCCCGCCTTGAACAGGGCGTAGGTGGCGAATTCGCGGAAGCCCCACTCGATCAGCCGGGCCGATTCGTCGGCGCGGGCCTGCATGCTCGGCAGGCCGTTGACCACCAGGACGAGACGGCGCCCTTCCCGCTCCGCCGAGGCGGTCAGGCCGTAGCCGCCGGCCTCGGTGTGGCCGGTCTTCATGCCGTCCACGTCCATGCCGCGGTAGAGCAGCGGGTTGCGGTTGCCCTGGTTGATGCCGTGGTACTTGAACTCCCGGATCGAGTAGTAGTGGTAGTATTCCGGGAAGTCCTTGATCAGATGCTCGGCCAGGATCGAGAGGTCGCGGGCGGTCATGTAGTGGTTCGGGTCGGGCCAGCCCGTCGCGTTGGTCAGATTGGTGTCCTTCAGCCCCAAGTCGCGGGCGCGCTTGTTCATGCGCTCGGCAAAAGCCGATTCGGAGCCGGCGAGACCTTCGGCGAAGACGATGCAGGCGTCGTTGCCCGACTGCACGATCACGCCCTTGATGAGGTCGTCGACCTTGATGTTGTTGTGCAGCTCCACGAACATCTTGGAGCCCTGCATCCGCCACGCGCGTTCCGACACCGGCAGCGTGCTGTCCAGCGTCAGCCGGCCCTCCTTGATGGAATCGAAGACCATGTACATCGTCATGATCTTGCTCATCGAGGACGGCGCCATGCGCTGATCCGGGTTCTTCTCGAACAGCACGGTGTTCGAGGTGATATCGACCAGGATCGCCTGCTTGGCGATGGTTTCGATGCTGGCGGCGTGAGCCACCGGCCCCACCCCCGCCGCGAACAGCGCGACCGCAAGGCCCATGGCGAAACGGGTGCGGGCAACGCGGGTGCGGACGACAGCGACCATGACAACTCCCTTCGAAACGCGGACTGGACAAGACGTGAAACGGAACGAGGCCCGGTGCCGGGCCAAGCTTGGACTGGGCTCGCGGGAGATCAATCAACCACGATTTTGGCGTCGGTAAGGCCGGCTTGGAGGATCTGGTTCAAAACGGCGTCGGCGGACTCCACGCTGGCCAGCGGCCCCACCCTCACCCGCTGCAGCCGCTGCCGTCCGGCAACTGTCTGGGTGACCTGGGCCGGTTGGCCGAGCGAGGCCAGACGGGCGCGCACGCGGGTGACGTTGTCCTGGCTGCCGAAGGCGCCGACCTGGACGTAGATCTGTTCGTAGGGCTTCACCGGCAGCTCGGCGACCACCGGGGCCGGAACGAAGCGGCCGTCCACCATGTCGCCGGCCACCGTCGTGGGCGGCGGCACCGGGGCGCGGGTGACCGCGGCGGGTGTCGGGCGGACGGCGCCGCTGACCTCCACCGAGCCGCGCGGGGCGGCCTTCGGCGGCGGGCCGTCCAGTTCCGCCAGCATCGGAGCCGGCGTGCCCTGGCGGGCCGCGGCGGCGACCGCGCGGCTTTCCTCGGCCAGAATCTGGACACGCACCTTGGCCGTGCCCGTGCCTTCGAACCCAAGCAATTGCGCGCCGCGCCGCGACATGTCGATGATTCGCCCGTTGGCGTAGGGGCCGCGGTCGTTGATGCGAACAACCAGCGACCGGCCGTTGTCGAGATTGGTGACGCGCACGAGGCTTGGCATGGGCAAGGTCTTGTGCGCGGCCGTCAGCTCATTTTGGTCGTAAACCTCGCCGTTGGCGGTGACCTTTTGGTGGAATCCCGGCCCATACCAGGAGGCGATCCCGGTTTCGCTGTAGGAGTAATCCTCGGCGGGATAATACCAGACGCCGTTGACCTGATAAGGCTTGCCCACCTTGTAGACGCCGCTGCGCGGCAGTCCGGACAAGGATGGCGCGGGCGGCGCGGACGCACAGGCGGCGAGCGTCAGTGCCCCTGCGAGCACGACCGCCCCCCTCAGCATATGCGCGCGTCGCATGGTCCCACCCCGCTAAATCTGGTGGCGCCACTCTAGCCGAGTTACCTCCCCGCGCCAACCGCGCAACGCCCGTCAGGAGCCCGCCGGCGCTGCGTTGCGCTCATGGGCGGGACCCGGAAACAGCGAGTCGGTCCGCCCCATCAGGCGGTAGGCGACGAGGCCGATCCATTCGCGGATCGGGTCCTGAAGCGCGTCGATCTGCTTGTCGAACTCGAAGCGGACGAAGGGGCGCCCGCCGAGGCGCGTGCGGTAATCGACCGGATAGGGAATCACCTCCCAGCCGACCTGCCGGAAGATGCCGACCGACCGCGGCATGTGCATGGCCGAGGTTACCAAGACCCAGGTCTCTCCCGGCTTCGGCCGGACGAGCCGCTGGCTGAACAGGGCGTTCTCCCAGGTGTTGCGGGACTCGTTCTCGTAGGTCACGTGGTCCGGGTCGATCCCGACCTGCCGCAGCGCGCCGCGGACCGCCAGATCCTCCCGCAGTTCCAGAGCGTCCTGCCCGGCCAGCCGCCCCGAGCCGCCGGTGAACACCGCATGCGCCTGGGGATAGCGTCGGATCAGCTCGGCAAACCCCAGGACACGCTCCGCCGCGTCGTTGAGGGACGGCTCGCCGCGGTCGAGAGTGATCGGCGGGTTCACCGCCCCGCCCAGCATGATGATGCCGTCCACCCGCTCCGGCAGCTCGGGGCGGGGAAAGCGCTCCTCCAGCGGCAGCGCCACCCAGGAGGCGATCGGCGTGACCATGACGATGACGAAGCCCACGGTTACCGCCACGACCAGCCGCCGCCCCCAATGCGCCAGACGGCGGATGAACAGCAGCGCCGTCCCGGCGGTGAGGATCAGCACGAGCAGATTGCCCGGCGAGACCAGGAGCCACAGCAGCTTCGACAGCACGAAGGACAACAGCCGACCTCCCCTTTCGATTTTCAGTGGCTTCTAGATACGGACGGTTGTCCACGATGCCCAGAGGGCGACGGCACGGTAACGAATCCGCCATCAATCCGTAACAGCGGCGTCTTCGGCGGCGGGTAAGGTCCGCGGCGCAACCAAGGATTTACCGCATATGCTGTCGAACATTTCCATCGGCACGCGAATCGCGCTGCTGGTCGCCGCGTCCGTGGTCACCTTGGGCCTGCTGGGCGGAACGGTCACCGTCGGCGCCCAACGCATGTTCGAGGCGACCGCCGAACTGGACCAGTTCCGCGACGCCTACGAGCACACGGCGGCCATCGAGCGCCGGGCCAGCCGCCTTCGCTTCCAGGCGCTGCGCTTCGTGGCCGACCGGGACGAGACGGCGGCCGAGGCCTTTGCGAAGAACGCGGAGGAGGCCTCCCACCTGCTGGACAACCTCAAGGAGCGCGGCGTGGAACGCCTGCCGCAGGAAGAGCTGGACCATCTGTCGCAGGGCATCGGCACGCTGAAGGAGCGCTTCTCCTCGGTCGTTGCGCGGGCAAAGGAACTGGGCCTGTCCGACGACAGCGGTCTGCGCGGCGTCCTGCGCGCCTCGGCCCGCGCCATCGAGGACGAGCTGAAGCAGTGGCCGAACGCCGACAAGCTGACCGGCCGCATGGAATCCATGCGGAAGATGGAGAAGGACTTCATCATCTACAGCGACGAATCGCTTCTGTCCGGCCACCGCAAGGCGTTCAACGAATTCACCTTCTTCCTCGCCGACTCGGGCCTGGACACGGCGACCCAGACCAAGCTGGAGAAGCAGGCGCGCACCTACCGCACGGACCTCGGCCGGTTCGTCGACGCCACCAAGGCCTTCCGGGCCGAGGTGCAGACCTTCAACGACGCCTTCCAGGCCATGGTGCCGCGTTTCGAAGCCCTGCTGGAGTCGGCCAATGCCGGCATGGCCGGGGCGGTGGAGACGCAGAACCGGGTGCGCGGCGAGGTGATCGCCAACGTGCTGCAGGTCGGCTCCGTCCTGCTGGTCGGCTTCGCGATCATCAGCCTGCTCGTCGCCCGCAGCATCACCCGGCCCCTGCGCCTGATCGAGGGCGTGATGGAACGGCTGGCCGGCGGCGACCGGACGGCCACCGTGCCGGAAACCGGGCGGCGCGACGAGATCGGCGCGATGGCCCGCGCCGTCAGCGTGTTCAAGGAGAATCTTCAGCGCACGCATGAGCTGGAGCAGGAGTCCCGCCGGGCCGAGCGGCGCGCGGAGGAGGAGCGGGAAACCGCGCTGCGCGCCATCGCCCACGACTTCGACTCGGCCTTCGGGCGGGTGCTCCACACGGTCAGCCACGCCGCCGACCAGATCCGCAACGGCGCCCACATCCTGCGCGACACGGCGGAGAAGATGAAGGAGCAGGCCCTCGACACGTCGGAGAAGGCCGAGCAGACCTCCGAGGTGGTCGGCATCGTCAACAACGTGTCGCGCACCCTCTCCGCCTCCATCGGCGAGATCGGCGGGCGGGTGACCACCTCCAGCACGGCCATCCGCCGCGCCGTGGACCACGCCCGGCAGAGCGACTCGGCGGTGGCGGCGCTGGCCGACAGTTCGCAGCGGATCGGGGAAATCGTCCGGTTGATCAACGACATCGCCGGACAGACGAACCTCCTGGCGCTGAACGCAACCATCGAGGCCGCCCGCGCCGGAGAGGCCGGCAAGGGCTTCGCCGTCGTCGCGTCGGAGGTGAAGGTGCTGGCCAACCAGACCGCCAAGGCGACCGAGGACATAGCGGGTCAGGTCGGCGCCATCCAGGAGGCCACCGGCTCGGTCGTCGAGGCGATCCGGGCCATCCGGACCACCGTGGAAGAGGTCGCCCACCTGTCGGAGGACGTGTCCGCCGCCGTGCGCAACCAGCTCGAACAGACCGAGGAGATCGTCGGCGCGGTGGGCCGGGCCAACGACAACACCCACGAGGTGACCGAGAGCGTCAGCACCATGGCGATCACCGCCGCGGAAACCGGCAAGTCGGCCATCGAGATGATCTACTCCGCCGCGCAGTTGGCGGACGAACTCCGGCAGCTCGAAGCCGACGCTGACCGTTTCGTCTCTTCCATCAAGATTTAAGGCATCAGGCTATCGGGCGTTCTTCAGACAAAACAAAAGGGCAGGAGCCGAAGCCCCTGCCCTTTCTCACTTTTTGGTCTGGATGACCGGCCTTACGCGGCCAGCATCTCCAGCGCCTTCTGCAGTTTGTCGCGGGCCTGCTCCGCGGTGTCGCGGCGGTCGCGCTGCTCTTCGATCACCTCTTCCGGCGCCTTGGCGACGAACTGCTCGTTCGACAGCTTGGCGTCGATCTTCTTGATCTCGCCGGACAGTTTCTCGATCTCCTTGGTCAGGCGCGCCCGCTCCTTGTCGAGGTCGACGATGCCTTCCAGCGGCAGGATCAGCGTGGCCTCGTCGAGCACGGCCTGAACGGCGCTCTTCGGCACCGGACCGGACAGCGGCTCGGCGCTGGCCAGACGGCCCATGCGCAGGATCAGGTCGCGGTGCGTGTCCAGCCGCCTCAGGCTCTCCGGACCGGCGTCCTTCAGCTTCAGCTCGATCTGCGCCGCGGGCGGCACGTTCATCTCCGACCGCATGGAGCGGACCGAGGAGATCGCCCGCACCACCCAATCCATCTCGTCGCGGGCGGCCGGATCGACCAGCTCCGCGCCATGATCCGGCCAGTGGGCGGAGATCAGGCGGTTGGCCCGGTCGGTGGACAGCTGCTCCCACAGCTCCTCGGTGATGAAGGGCATCAGCGGGTGGAGCATGTGCAGGATCTCGTCCAGCACCCAGGCGGTGGTCGCCCGCGTCTCGGCGATGGCGGCCTCGTCCGCGCCGTTCAGGATCGGCTTGGTGAACTCCAGGTACCAGTCGCAGAAGGTGCCCCAGGTGAAGGCGTAGGCGGTGTTGGCGGCCTCGTTGAACTTGTAGGCCTCGATGGACTCGCCGACCTTCTTCGCGGCCTCCGCCAGGGCGCCGACGATCCAGCGGTTCACCGTCTGGGTCAATCCCACCGGCTTGAAGCCGGGGACCGGGGCCACCCCGTTCATCTGGGTGTAGCGTGCGGCGTTCCACAGCTTCGTCGCGAAGTTGCGATAACCCTCGACGCGGCTGACCGCCAGCTTGATGTCGCGGCCCTGGGCGGCCATGGCCGTCAGGGTGAAGCGCAGGGCGTCGGTGCCGTACTGGTCGATCAGTTCCAGCGGGTCGATGACGTTGCCCTTGGACTTCGACATCTTCTGGCCCTTCTCGTCGCGGACCAGGGCGTGGATGTAGACCGTCCGGAAGGGCACGTCCTTCATGAAGTGCAGACCCATCATCATCATCCGGGCGACCCAGAAGAAGATGATGTCGAAGCCCGTCACCAGCACGTCGGTCGGGTAATAGCGCGCCAGCTCCGGCGTCTCGTCCGGCCAGCCCAGCGTGGAGAAGGGCCACAGGGCCGACGAGAACCAGGTGTCCAGCACGTCCTGGTCGCGGGTCAGCGCCACATCCTCGCCGTAGTGGGCCTTGGCCGCGGCGATGGCCGCCTCCTCGGTCTCCTCGACGAAGAAATGGCCGTCCGGGCCGTACCAGGCGGGAATCTGATGGCCCCACCAGATCTGGCGGCTGATGCACCAGGGCTGGATGTTGCGCATCCACTCGAAATAGGTGTTCTCCCACTGCTTGGGAACGAACACGGTCTTGCCGGTTTCCACGGCCTCGATGGCCGGCTTGGCGAGCGTGGCGGCGTCCACGTACCACTGGTCGGTCAGCCAGGGCTCGATGGCGACGCCGGAGCGGTCGCCGTGCGGCACCATGTGGGTGTGCGGCTCGATCTTCTCAAGAAGGCCCAGTGCCTCCAGCTCGGCCACGACCTTCTTGCGCGCCTCGTAGCGGTCGAGCCCGCGGTAGGCCTCGGGGACCTCGTCGCCGGTGATGCGGGCGTCGCGGTCCATGATGTTGATGGCCGCGAGGTTGTTGCGCCGTCCGACCTCGAAGTCGTTGAAGTCGTGGGCCGGGGTGATCTTCACGGCACCCGAGCCGGTCTCCGGATCGGCGTACTCGTCGCCGACGATCGGGATCAAACGGCCGACCAGCGGCAGGACGACGTTCTTGCCGATCAGGTCCTTGTAGCGCTCATCCTCCGGATGAACGGCGACGCCGGTGTCGCCCAGCATCGTCTCGGGGCGCGTGGTGGCGACCACGATGAAGCGGTCCGCCTCGCCTTCAATCGGGTAGCGGAAGTGCCAGAGGTTGCCCTTGATCTCCTTCTGCTCGACCTCCAGGTCGGAGATGGCGGTGTGCAGCTTGGGGTCCCAGTTGACCAGCCGCTTGTCCTTGTAGATCAGGCCCTGCTTGTGCAGCTCCACGAACACCTTGCGGACGGCGCGGCTCAGCCCCTCGTCCATGGTGAAGCGCTCGCGCGGCCAGTCGGGCGAGGCGCCCAGCCGGCGGAGCTGGCGGGTGATGGTGCCGCCCGATTCGGCCTTCCACTCCCACACCTTGTCGATGAAGGCATCGCGGCCGAAGTCGTGGCGCGTCTTGCCTTCCTTGGCGAGATTCCGTTCGACGACCATCTGGGTCGCGATGCCGGCGTGGTCGGTGCCGGGCTGCCACAGGGCGTCGCGCCCGCGCATCCGGTTGTAGCGGGTCAGAACGTCCTGGAGCGTGAAGGTCAGCGCGTGGCCCATGTGCAGGCTGCCGGTCACGTTCGGCGGCGGCATCATGATGGTGTAGGGCTTGCCGTTCGACTCGGTCTTCGCCGCGAACGCGCCCGTCTCTTCCCACAGCCGGTAGTGCTTTTCCTCGACCTCGGCGGGCCGGTACGTCTTTTCCAACATCACCAGGAACTTTCGCTTACGAATTCAAACGGAATGCGTGGCGGGCGTGACGCCGCTCAGAATTTCTGGGAGCGCCGGATCATCCGGTCGATTTCCTGCTGCACCAGCCGTTCGACGATGGTCGGCAGGTTCTCGTCCAGCCACTCCTTCAGCAGCGGCTTCAACA
The DNA here is from genome assembly GCF_003119115.1 of Azospirillum sp. TSH58. NCBI lineage: Bacteria > Pseudomonadati > Pseudomonadota > Alphaproteobacteria > Rhodospirillales > Azospirillaceae > Azospirillum > Azospirillum sp. TSH58. Next base: position 217,721 of record NZ_CP022364.1, on the reverse strand, counting down.
GCTCGCGGACCACCTCCTCCACGGTGCGGATGCCGACGGGCATCGGGCCAATGGACAGGTCATCGCCGAGCTGGCGCGCCAGATGCGTGAAGTGGTGGGACGATTCCTCGGCCACCCGGCGGGAGATCAGCCCGTCGTCGAGATCCGACGGACGGATGCGCGGCCGCGGCGGCGGCGGCTCGTCGTCGTCGAAATCGTCGAAGGCCGGCGCCGGACGCTTCACCGCCGGCCGCGGCGGCGGGGGCGGCGGTTCGGGGTCCGGATCGTGGAACGCGGGTTCCGGGTCGGCCATTCCACCGAAGACCGGCTCGTCGCGCCAAGGATCGGGCTCCGGCTCGTCGGGCTCGCTCCGCCCCTCGTCCTGGAGCATCTGGGTGAGCTCCAGAACGTCGTCGTCGTCATCCTCCATGGGAGGTGGCGGCGGCGGCGGCGGAGGGGGCGGCGGTGGAGGTGGTGGTGGGGGCGGCGGAGGGGGCGCCGCTTCCGCCTTCGCGGGTTCGCCGTCCTCCGAGATGATGCGGCGGATGGAGGCGAGGATCTCCTCCATCGACGGTTCTTGCTGGCCTTTATCGCTCATCGTGGCAAACCCGGGGACGTCATCCTGACGCGGACACTAGGGCAGGACTGGGTAAAAAGCCACCAGACAAAAACGGCCCGCCGAGGCGGGCCGTTTCGATCATCCGGGGAGGATCACCCAGGAAGGGGACTTCAAGTGCGATCACTCCGGCACGCCGGTTCCGATCCACTTGTTCCGCACCTGCTTGTAGTGCGTGTCGGCGTCGTAATACTGGACCGGCAGGTTGAGCTGCCGCGCCGTCAACTGGCCGATGGCGCCGAGGACCGTGAAGGCCTGGACCATCTCCGTCCGCTGGGCGCGGACGAGGTTGACTCGGGCGTTCAGCAGCTCCTGCTCCTGGTTCAGAACGTCGAGCACGGTGCGCGAGCCGACCTGGGCCTCCTGCCGCACGCCTTCCAGCGCGATCTCGGCGGCCCGGATCTGGGAGTTGTAGGACTCGATGCTCGCCCGTGCGGCCTGCAGGCCCTGCCACGCGCTGATCGCCGCCTCGACCGCTTGGCGGCGGGTGTCGTCGATCTGCAGGCGCGCCTGATTCGCCGTGTGCTTCGCCTCGCGGGTCAGCGCTTCCGGCAGGCCGGCCTGATAGAGCGGGATGGTGATCTGGGCGGTGAGCTGGGCCCCGTCCTGCCGCTTGATGTCGATGCCCGACGAACGGCCGGCATCGATGGTGCGGTTGGCCTGGGCCGACAGGTTGGCCGACGGGAGCAGGCGGCCGAACTGCTGGTCCACCGCCTCGCGCTGCGCCGCTTCCGTGTAGGTTGCCGACAGCACCGACGGGTTGTTGGAGCGGGCCATCTCGACGACCTCGTCGAGCGTCCCCGGCAGCTTGAACTTCGGCTTCGGCGCCTTCAGCTTGCCCGGCATCGAACCGACGACGCGCTCGTAGGTCGCTCGCGAGGCCTGGAGCGTGCCTTCCGCGGAGATGCGGGCGGCGATGGAGGCGGCCAGACGCGATTCGGACTGGCTGACGTCGGTGCGGGTGTATTCGCCGACGCGGAAGCGGTCGCGGGCGGCGTCGAGCTGGCGGCGGAGAACCTGCTCGTTGTTGGCCTGAAGCTCCAGCACCGCCTGGTTCTGCACGACGTCCAGATAGGCCGCCGCGGCGTTCAGCAGGATCTGCTGCTCGTTGGCGAGCACCGTGGCGCGCTGCGCCTCGACGGTGCGCTCGGCACGGCGGACGGCGGGACCTACGGTCGCGTCGTAGAGCGGCTGGGTGGCGGAGACGCCAACGCTCTTGGCGTTGTTCTCGGAGCCGGTTTCGCCGCCCTGAAAGGTGCTGTTGCTGGCGTTGCGGGTGATGCCCGCCGTCGCCCGCACCGTCGGACGGTAGCCGGACAGGGCCTGCGGAACGCTCTCGTCCACGGCGCGCTGACGGGCGCGCTGGGCGGCGAGCGCCGGGTTGTTGGAATAGGCCTGCGCTAGCGCGTCTTCGAGGGATTGGGCCGACGCGGTGTCGATACCCCCGACGAAGGCAACCCCCAGCGTGAGGGCGGTCGCCATCAAATGGCGCGCGAAACGGCTTCGCACAGTCATGTTCAATAGACCTTCATGTTCGGGTCGATTCGGCGCGCCCAGGCATCCACCCCGCCATTCAGATTGGTGGCGCGGGAAAATCCCTGGGAGCGCAACCACATGGTCACCTGCGCGCTGCGCCCGCCGTGATGGCAGACGACCACGATGTCGCGGTCCCGCGGCAACTCCCCGACGCGGGCGGGCAGCGCCCCCATCGGAATGTGGAGGCTGTCGGGAAGGGCGCAGATGGCCACCTCCCCCGGTTCCCGTACGTCAAGCACCAGCGGATCGCCACCCGATGTCCGGATGCGGTCCAGGTCCTCGACCTCCATGTCAAACGGCGCCGGCATGCCTTGATTCTCCGCTGCGGGCCGCAGGACCGCGGCCGGTGAAAGGCAAGGTGACAGGCTGGGGGACAGCTCAAAAGGGGCCAAAGCCCCTGATACCACTCACTTCGAAATCAGAATACGAATTTCGGCTTGGCTTCGAAACCGGGCAGCGGGTGCGTGTGCGCCTCGAACAGCGTGCGGGCCGAGGTGACCCCGCCGCTGCGCTGATACAGCTTCACCTCGCCGACCCCACGGTCGCCCAGAACGGCGGCGACCAGCCGCCCGCCCTCGGCCAGCTGGGCCAGGATGCCGTCCGGCACCTCCGACACCAGGCCTTCAATCACGATCACGTCGTAGGGGGCCTGCTGCGGGTAGCCCTCGGTCAGCGGGGCGGTGATGACGACGGCGTTGTCGGCGCCGACGGCGGTCAGCGACTCCGTGGCCTGCCTGGCCAGCTCGGCGTCGGACTCGATGCCGACGACGGTCGCGGCGAGGCGGGCCAGCACCGCGGTCGAGTAGCCGGAGCCGCTGCCGATGTCGAGCACGACGTCGGTCGCGTCGATGCTCACTTCCTGGAGCATGCGGGCGAAGACCATCGGCTCCATCAGGTAGCGGCCTTTGCCGATGGCGAGATCCTCGTCCACATAGGCAATGCCGCGCGCCGCCTTCGGCACGAACTGTTCACGGGGAATGTCGAGCATGGCATCGACCAGACGCTGGTCGGTCACCTTGTTCGGTCGGATCTGCCCTTCGACCATGTTGAGACGGGCGGCGGCGTATTCGGACATGGCGGTCGCTTACAATCTGGTGGACGGAGCGCGGCGCCAAGCCGTGGTGCGCGGCCTCGCTGCCTCGTCGCGTATATATCTTCAAAGTCTCACGAACACAACGCCGCACCGGATCATCGAAAAAACGCCACGAAGGCGCTTGACCACCCCCATGAACAGCAGTATACGTCCGCTCCCACGCCGCGGCGCTCCCGCTAGGGGGTGCCGGACGCAAGGATGGCGCGGTGGCAGAGTGGTGATGCAGCGGACTGCAAATCCGTGTACGTGGGTTCGATTCCCGCCCGTGCCTCCATCCTTGAAAGTCAATCAGGCCAATGGTTTAGCCCCGCTCCGGCGGGGCTTTTTGTTTGCCCGGTGTGTTGCAAGACCCGACAAAGCGAAACCTAGGAAAATCAACGGTTTCCAAGGATTGCCGTATTTTCCATGCAACACGGCTGCGACACGAATAGGAGCAATGTTCGCGGGGTGTTCTGTGCTCCCTGCCCTCCCCTTTGGCGCGACCGATCCGCCACAAAAAGAATGCCCCGGCGCTGGGCCGGGGCTTCTCCTGGGCAGCGGACAGTCTGAAACGCCTACGAGTCGGCAGCCTCCGTCTCCCGGTCGACGGCGCCCAGCTTTTCCACCCGATAGGCGGTCACCTCTTCGCCCTCGTCACCCTGCCGGTACTGTGTCAGGCGAACCAAGCCATCCTCCGCCGCGCGTTGCAGTACGTCGGCAAACCCATGCAGGAATAAGTCCCGATAGCGGTCGGTGGCGAGGTCGCCCATGTGGTAGATCAGCGCGTCGCCCGGCACCATGTCGGTGAGCAACCGCCAAGCGGCGTTGCGTCCCTCATAGGCCAGAGCGAACTTGCACTCTGCACGCGCACCCAGGCCGCCGGAGAAGGCTGGGATAATGTCCCTGCCGTACCGACTCGCTCGAAGGCCGGCATCTTCCCTGGGGGCGGCCAGCAGCGGGACAAGCGGGACCCTGTTCGGTGTCCGCGACTTCCATTCCTCGATCAGCTCACCCATCACAGCACCTCCGTCCGCTGGCGCCGACGGGTTCGCGCCCGGTCGAACACCTCCGCATCCTCGGCGCGGAGATCGAAGGGCAGCCCCAGCACTCCACCGGTAGCGGGCACGGTGGACCATTCCAGGTCGCCGCTGTCCTCCGCGTCGTTGGGATCGCCGGGGCCTTCGGCGCGCGTCGAGGCCCATACCTCGCGCATGTCCTCGAACTCGTCGGCGCCCTCGTCCTGCGGCTCCAGGTCGGGATCGCCGTCCATGGCGTCGAGGATGGTGAGCAAGGCCTCGACGGTGCGCTCGATCGCGCGACGGCGGTAGGCCGGGGCCGCGGCGAACGCGGACACGGCGTCGAGGGCTTCGGCCAGGGCGGGGGACGGCGCCCGGCTGCGCTCAATGGTACGGAGGGGCGGGGTTGCTTTCTTGCCGACGCGGCGAACGGGTCTTGCGTTCTGCGATTGCGTCGGTACACTCTGGGCATGAGAAGGCATTTGCCGACAGCTCCCTTTTAGCTGGGCGGTAATCCAAGGGCCAGTTGAGCGTTGCCGCGCTCGCTGGCCCGTCTCGTTTGCGGGCTATGCCCGCGAATCAGGTCGTTACGCGACAGCGCGCGTCAGCGATCTTCGGTTTGGCATTCGGGTTCCTTGTAGGTGAAACCAACTATGCGTTGGTGGAAAACACCATACAGGTGGAGTAACCTTGCCGCAATAGACCGGATACGCGAGGGTGCCGTGCTGACCACACTGACCTGTGACCTTCTCGGTATGACCCGCGAGCAATTGCGCATGGCCCGCGCCGCATTGGACTGGACCGCGGACGAGTTAGCCGCTCGCGCAGGTGTGGCCGTGAACACCATCCGCCGTATGGAGAAGGGGCACGGCGCCCTTCAGGAAACCGTGCTGAAGATCCAGCGGACCTTCGAGGCCGAAGGACTGGAGTTCATCGCTGCGGATGCGCCGTCCCTTGGTGGTGGGGCGGGCGTACGCTTTCGGAAGACTGGTTGAACAGCGATCCGCTATCTTGAGGAGAGATGTTGTGCCGACATTCTATTGCCTGAAATGCGGTGAACCTTTCCAGGTCACTCGCACCGGCTACAACAAATTCAACACGAAGATGCCGTTGATGCTCAACTGCGGGCCAATGCGCGAACGATTGAAAGATGGTCCAGTAAGCATGTCTGAGTTTGAATGTCCGCATCTCAATGAAGCGATCAAAGACGCTATAAACTCTGGAAAAGTCTGAGCACCCCGAATTCATCGGGTTGCTGGGTGGCGGGCCGGGCGTGCGGTTCCGAAAGGCTGACTGATTTGACAATGAAGCTCCGGAAAGCATCGGAAATCAATTTAAGTGCGTAATTAGTTCCGTTTCTCAAATGAGAATGCAGCTATGAAACTGTATAAATACGTAACAGCAGACCGTATTGATGTAATACAAAACAGAATGATAAGATTTACACCCCCATTTGCTCTAAATGATCCCTTCGAAATGCAGCCAATTATTGGTGGTTTGGCTGATGATGATTTCTTGGAGAGAGAGTTTGAGGAAAATTATGAGACAACCATTAGGAGGCTGTATGAGTCTGAGCCTATCTTTTCTTTAGTTATGCCATTTGATGCATTTAGGCTACTGGCTATGCAGCGAAAGCATGTCACGCTTAATGGCGTAAAAGCAATGGCAAAGCATGTAACGCCTATTCTCAACGAAAGAGTTCAAGAACTCAACCAGCATATTGGGGTCCTTTCGCTCACTACAGAACCAGAAAATCTTTTGATGTGGGCACATTATGCGGGAAATCATCAGGGAATGGTAATCGAATTCGATGGACTATCTCACTTCTTTAATAGAAAAAGATCGGAGAATGACGAATGCTACCACCTTCGTGAAGTAAACTATTCAAAAGAGCGACCAAGAAGAAATTTCATCGATATTGACGTTTCCATTCTTCTTCTTACGAAGAGTGTTGAATGGGGTTACGAAAAAGAACTTAGAGTAATGGCTCCACTTTGCGATGCTGACAAAGTTATTAAGGGGGCGGAATGTGATATCCACCTATTTTCATTTGATCCCAAATGTGTTTCTTCGATCATTTTCGGCGCGCGAACAGCTACTTCTGTGGTTGGCTCAATCACAGAATGGGTCAGGGGCAGCCAAGATTATACGCATGTCCGAATCAAGAAATCCGTTCTTGATAGAGATCGCTTTGCCGTTCAAATCATGGAATGATTCAGCCTATCACAATTGAAGCGGCGGCATTCCTAGATGCGCCCCCTGCACAAATGACAACGGCCGCCCCGGAGAGTGGCCGTCGGTGGGTTAGGCGTGCTTCATTACATCACCGCCCATAGAGCGCCCGCTCGCGCTCCTTCGCCTGGATCGTGGCCTTGAGGTCCGGCTCCTCCTGCATCAGCACCTGCTTGGCGGCCTGCTTGTAGGTGGTGAAGACCTTCGCCAGCACGCCCTGCTTCCCGGTGAACCCGAACTCCGCGCCGCCCTCGCCGCGGGGCAGGCCCTGGTATTCCGGCTGGTCGCCCAGCCACGCCACGTAATCCGGGAAGGTCCGCCCGTCGATGGCCGGCAGGGTGTTCATGAGGTGGACGAATCGGTTGTACTGGTGCGCCGACAGGGCCACGCCGTCCATCTTCCGCGGCGGCATCTTCAGCGGCATCCCGGCGTCGATCAGCACCTGATCCGCCGGCGCCGGCTTGCCCCGGCTGATCTTCAGCGGGAGCACCATCTCCCACAGCTGGCCGTCGCCCTGGTCACGCACCCGTCCGAACAGGTCGAGAGACGGCTCCAGATCGTCGGACAGGCCGGGCGTGCGGGCCTTGAACCGTTGGAGCGCCTGGTACCAGCCCCGCACCGCTGGCGAGAGCTGCGGGTCGAAGTCCTCCACCATCGTGTTGGAGGCGTCGGGGTTCACGTACCGCTCGATGGTGCCGCGCAGGGAGCTGTAGGGCAGCATGCCGTCGAGGAGCACGCCCCCGTAGGTGTCCGTCAGTCCCTGCATCAGCGCGCCGAAGCGCTCCTCCGGCTCGTCGTACATGCTCTGGAACACGCGGGCGATCTTGGCGAAGCCGGTGAAGAACGGCTGGTCACCCATGTAGCCGTAGAAGGCCAGGGCCGCGCCGGCTGCCAGCTCGTCCAGCCCCGCGCCGTCTTCCGCGGTCAGGGCGTGGCCGGTCATGTCGGCGGCCATCGCCAGCAGCGGCGACAGCGGGTCGAACCGCTCGTAGGAGACATAGACTTTCTCGGGCGTGACCTTCACCGCGCCGACCTTGGAAAGCTGGGCGATGGACTCGGGCGTCAGCTCCCCGGCGTTGAACACGAAGCTGTAGGGCTGCCAGCCCTGCCGCTCCAGCGCCTGCCGCAGTTCGGGCCGGCTCGGGCCACTGCCGGTGATCCGGCCATCCAGGGCGTAGCTGGAAGCCGCCGCCATGGCGAGGCTGCCCAGGGTGAACTTGGCAATCGCCAGATCGCGCCGCGCGCCGCCGGCCATGAAGTCTTCGCGGGCCTGGGCGGACAGCGGCGCCAGGGGAGAGCGCTGGATCACCTCCAGCATGATGTTCATCGGCGTGCGGAAGAACGGGAAGATGACCTTCGTTGCTGGGGACATCGCCAGCGTCTGCTGAACGGCGGCCAGCAGCGGCGACTCCAGATCGCGCTGGAAGGTCATGGTGCGGGCGAAGGACGCGGCGTCCGCCTTCACCGACGGGGGCGGGTTCTCGATGAAGGTCGCCACGAAGTCCGCGACCTGTCGGCGGGCCGTGGCCGGGTCCGTGCCCTGTTCGATCAGGTCATCGAACATCGCGCCGCCCTGCCGGTAAGCCTGGGCGTGCAGCTCCATCCGGTAGCCCACGGCCTTGAAGAACTCGTCCTCCGTCAGCATGGCCCGACTCGGGAGCGTGACGAACTTCCCATAGAGGTCCACCGCCTGCCCGACGGGGCCGGTCAGGTTGAACGCCTCCGCGCTGATCGGGTTCAGCCGGTCGCCGCGGGCGATTTCGACGCGGGACGCGATGTCCTGGATGGGCATGTTCTCCCGCCACGCCCGGCGGGCGATGGACCAGCCGTCGAGGAAGCCGCGCAGGGCGCCCGTGGTCATCGCCAACGCCTCGCCCATGGCGGCCCGCTCCGGGTCGGCGCCGGGAAGGCGTGCGCGCCCCGCTCCGATCACCGCGGCGAGCTGGCGCTCCAGGATCTGCATGCCCCCGAAGACGCCATTGCTGGCGACGTTGACGAGGTGCGTCTTGGGGCTGGAGAGCAAGCCGTTGATGAACTGCGCCAGGAAGGCGTCGGACAGCTTCGCCAGCATGCCGGCTTCGGCCAGCTTGTTGCGGGCGCCCTGGGTGGACAGGCTGAGGTACTTCGTCGCCAGATCGCGCACCGACGCCTCGCCACCGTATTCATCCAGCACCCGGCGCACCGCCTCCCCGGCGGCCACGTCGCCCGCGTCGCGCGGGATGCGGAACACCGCCAGCGTGCGCGCCACGTCGCTCTGGATGCCCTTCACGGACTTCGCCAGGGCGCCATGGAAGGCCAGTTGCTGGCGGAACTTCAGCTTGTCGAGGTCGGTCGCCGTGGGCAACACCACGGATTTCGCCAGCCGGTCGAGTTCCCCGCCGCTGGCCGTCAGCAGGCGCAGCGCGTTCAGCATGTCCTTCCCGTTCAGCAGCTCGCCGCCCTCGCCGCGGTTCAGCACGCGGGCGATGAACTTCTCATCGATGCCCGCCGCCTGGGCCTGCTGCTGGATTTCGGTGAAGGTGATCTTCTGCGGGGTGGTGAACAGTTGCCCGGCCCGGTCGATGGCGGCCTTCACGTCGTCGGGGCCGGCGATGCGGTCCAGGTTGAAGGTCAGGGCCGGGGGCTTCCCGGCGGTGCTGCCGGTGCTGTGCTGGAACGCCAGCGTTTCCGCTTCGGTGGCCTCGCGCACGGCGACGTAATCGCCCACCGGGCCAGACAGCTTGCCATCGTCGAGGATCGGCTCGTCCACCCGGCGGGCGGTGGTGCCCATCCGGCGCAGCATGGCGCCCGCCGGGCCGCTGCTGACGGTGGCGCCCGCGTCCTCCACCCCAGTGATCAGCCGGGCCGCCGCCGCGGCGCCGGTGGCCGCTCCCTTCAGCGGGTCCATGAAGGCGGCGCCGACCACGCGTCCGGCGTCCGCGAGCGCATCCTCCGCCGTCTGGGCGCTGTCCCGCTGGTCGAGGGGCTTGGGCCGCACGAAGGGCTTCAACTGGCCGTCCGCCGGGTCGCGCTGGATCGCGTACAGCAGCTCGTTCGGGTTCACGCGGGCTTCTTCCCAGAGGGCCTGGGCATGATCGGGCGCGAGCTGCTGACCTTCGGCAGCATCAGCCGGGGCGCGCTGCCCCGAGAGGGCGAGGCCCAGGTCTTCGGCCATCCGGCGCGCGGTGCCGCCCAGGGCGTCGATGAACGAGGTGCCGGCGGAGGGGGGCGCAGCGTCCCCACCGTCGCCCGGCGCTGGAGTCTTGTCGCCGGCCTGGGCCAGCGGCGGCGCGTTCTCCGCCGGGCCGCGATAGACCAGCGTCGTGAAGCCCGGCCCGTTGCCGTACCGCAGGATATGGCCGGGGTTCTGCCTGTCGGGAATGTCCTCGAAGTCGGTGAAGCCGCCGGACGTGTCCGGCTTGGTCTCCGGGGGCGGCGCCGGTTCCAGGCGAACGCGGGCACCGATGCGGGATTCGATGAAGGCGTCGTCAATGGTGCTCATGGTCATTCCCCGTGAACCTGCTGGATGGCGGTGCGCAGTTGCGTCAGCTCGCGTTCGTTGAAGAGGTCGCGCTTGAACACGCCGAAGACGCCCGACTTGGGATCGGACAGCCGGCGGGCCGCCTCCAGGTCATCGACGCTGTTGAAATCGAGGGCGATGACGTTGCCCTGCGCGTCGCGGAGACCAGCCGCCCGCACCTTGTCGGCGGCGGCCTTCAGCTCCGCCCGGTACTGCTGAACGAGCGGGCTGGCGTCGCGCGTCTGCTGTTGCGCCCGGTCGCCGTCGATCACCCGCTTTGCGACCTCAACCGGGTCGAAGGGCGTGCCGGCCTGCCGCGCGGTGTCGACAGCATCATCGAAGGCGATGCGCATGCGCGAGGCGGCCTTCGCCTCCGCGCTGTTGGCCTGGAACAACCCGCCTTCGACAAGGCCCGCCGCGGCGCGGATGCGGGCGAGGCCGGTTTTGTAGCGTTCGTCACCCACGCGGTTGAGCTTGTCGAGGAGGCGCCGCCCGGTGTCGTAGGACAGGCCGCGCCCCATGAACGTGGTGAGCGCTTCACCGTTGCTGATCACGCCGCGTTCGATCTGGCCCTCAAGGACGAACAGCAGCTCCGGATTGTCGGGGCCGGCGTTGCGGCTCTGCTCGTTCAGCTTCGCGAAGGCTTCGGGGTTGACCACGCCCAGGGCGCGCACCTGCCCAATGAGTTCGCTCCGACGGGCCAGATAGTCGGGCGCAGCCGGATCGAGCGAGGCCAGCTCGTACAGCGCCCTGTTGGAGCTGGCGGTTCGCCGCTTCTCGTCAAGCCGCTCCTCCCGATCCGCAAGGCCGGCGGCCCCGCTGGCGGCGGACAGAAGCTCCTTGCGCAGCGCCATCTTGCCTTCGCCCGACAGCAGCCGGTAAGCCGCGGTCGCCTTGGGGTCGGCTTGGCCGGACATCAGCATGCCGTAGGCGCTCAGCGGGTCCTCACCGGCGGCCCATTGCAGCACGACGCCCGACGCCTGTTGCTCGAGGTCGCGAATCAGGCCGGTCATTCCCTTCTTCAGCCGGTCGCGCAGCTCCGGGGTCAGGCCGTAATCCTGCCCGGGCGGTGTTGCGCCCTCGTCCATCTTGCCGTTGGCCCAGGCGCGCAGGTCTCCAGCCGTCCAATCTGCGAAGCCCTTGCCGTCGCGCCGCATGCCGGCGTTGGCGGTGATGGCATCGGCGCCCAGCAGCTTGCGCACCGGCGTGCTCGGGTCCGCCTGCAGGACGGCCAGCGCGCCCGCTGGCCCGGCGAAGTGTGCGAGGTACTTCTCGGCATCCCCGACCTTCTCCACGCCGTTCGCCTTGAGGAAGGTTTCGTTGGCGTTGCCGTAGCCGTCCACCATGCGGACATGCAGTGCGCGGCGTTCGTGCGGCGTGCCGCTGTCGCGGAGGGCCAGCACCTGTTCATCCGTCTTGCCGGCGGCCAGCTCCGGCGCGTGCTTGCGCAGCGTGGACACCCACGTGCTGTTGCGGAACTGGCCCGGCCCGGCGGCGCTGCTGTTCGGGTTCTTGTCCGGACCGGTAGGCGACCACTCCGCCCCGATCACCTTCGCCGCGTAGGGCACCACCACATGATCCAGAAGCCCGCGCGCGGCGTCGGCGCCATCGGCCCAGAAGGTGTTGCGGACGGCGTTCGTGACGAGTTCCTGCCGGGCGCGGCCTTCCAGGTTGCTGTAGAGCAGGGCGCCACGCTCGGGCGCGAGAAGCCCGGAACTCGCGCCGGCATCGATGATGGCGCGATAGGTGCCCAGGGCGGTTGCGAACCGCCCATCGTCGCCGGACGACGCCGCGGTGAGAACATCGGCCTCGCCCATTTCCAGGCGCGCCGCGATGGCCTGATCCGCGAGCTTCTCGTCCTTGGCGCGGCGCGCGTTCAGCACCACCCCAAGACCCCGATTCCCCTCCTCGCGCAGCATGAGGTCAATCTGCTGGGCGAAGGGTGCCGGCGTCCCCTTGATGACGCCCTTGCGGTAGGCGTCCCACTCGGCGCGGAAACCATCGGGGTTCTCCCGGTGCTTGTCCTGAAGCACCAGCAGATTCGTCCGCGCGTCCACCTCGGCGTTGCCGGCGAAGGTAATGTAGTGGCGCTTTTGCTCCTGAACGGCAAAGCGCGTCGCCGTGTCGGTGATCTGGTTGCCGACTTGGCCCAGCGTGGCCCACAGGTCCATCGTCATTGCCGGTTCCTATCGCCGTCGATCAGAAGCGCCCGGTGCGCGGCGCGTGCCGCAAGCTGTTCGATCAGGTGCGGGCTGTCGCGCAACCCGGAAGCGGCGAGGAAGTCGTGGACCGCCGGCCAGCGCTTGGCCGCCCGCTCGATCATCCCTACCGCCTGCCCGATCATCTCGTCGGCGGCGGCGCCATGCGTCTCGCGCAGGCGCGCCGCCGTCTGTTCGGACACGGTGCCCATGAAGGGTTACCGGTCGTTGGCTTCGGCGTGGTCGCGCGCCTCGATGAACTTCCGAACGCAGCCGGCGAGCGCCGTTTCAATTGTCGGGGCGACGTGCGGTTGCGTGGCGCAGACATAGGTCGGAAGGATCTTGTGATCCGGGCCACCAGCATTGCGCAACGCAAGGGCGAACAGTTCGGCCAGTTGCAGGCTCCGCCCCAGATCGGCCATTGCATATCGGCGATGCGCGGGGACGTGCTGGCAGCCCAGCGATACGGCCCGTTCGATCAGATTGCTCAACTCCGAGTATTTGGAGCCGGCCTTTTCCAACGCTTCCTGCGCCGCCCGTGCCACTTCACCGGCCTGCTTCAGCAGCGCTTCGGCCTCTTCCCAATCCGCCTTGGCCTGGGCAGCGGCCTCTTCCGTGAGCGTCCGCTCCAGCAATTCGCGAGCGCCGTCGATACCGGTGCGCAACTCGGCTTGGCGCGCCTGCACCAAGGCGATTTCCTCGGCCACCTCCTTCTGGCGGCCAGCTTTGGCGCCCTCCAGCAGCCCAAGAGTGGCAAGCGCGGCGAGCTTGCGCTGTTCGGCCTGAAGGTCGCCCATCAGGGTCGTCAGCGTCTCCAGGTCGCCTTCGGCTTTGGCGATGGCGGCTTGGATGCTCTTCGAGTCCATCGATTTCGTCTGGTCGGTCATGTGGGTTCTCCAATCAGGACGCGACCGGATGCGCGAACCACGCATTCGAGCTGGTGTTGATCAGGCCGCCCTGGGCCAGCTTGCGGGCGTGTTCCAGAAGCGTTTGCTCCTCCGCCAGTTCCGAGAGCAGCGCCAGATCCTCGGCGGTGCGTGAGGGGCTTTCGCGCCCGATTTCCCGCTTCTTCGCGGACAGCGCCACGATATGGGGATCGAGGGCACTCACGCGGTTCAGCAGGAAGATCTGAGAGGGCATCCCCTCCGGGCAAACCGCCTGCTCCGCGGCGAGGCGTGCTTCGCGGGCGCGGTGGAGAACGAGCCGCGCCGACCCCAGGATGGCCTGCCGTTCCAAAGCGCTTTCCTCCCCGTCCACCTCGGCGCGGGTGCGGAGTTCGTCCGCAGCGAGCTGGCGATCCTGCTCCTCCAGCGTCGCCACGCGCACGTCCATCAGGTCGTGACGGCGCTGCGCTTCGGCGCGCTCGCCTTCAAGGGCGGGATCGGCCTGCGTCAGGGCGGCGAGCTGACGGGCCTGGGCGGCGAGGCCGGGAAGGATGGTGCGGGCTTCGGCCAGATCCAGAGCCAGCGCGTTGCGGCTGGCGAGGATTTCCGAAAGGCGCTGCTTCGCGTCGGCGTCGAGGCCGGTGTCGGGCGAGGGAGGAGCGGCGAGCTTCATCATGATCCGGGTCCGATCTGGGGCGCACACGGCGCGGTGGATCAACCCTGCCTGCTGTGCGTTGGCCCGACCAACGCACGCCGTTCAGGCTGGCCCCGTCATTGCACGGAGGCGGACGTGAGCGACAATCAACAGCAACGGCAGCTCGGTTTCCAACGGTCCTGGGGGAAAATCCCATGGGCCTATCATGCGATGTGCCGAGAGATCCGGCGGCACCTGAAGCGGCGCGGCTGGGCACTCTGGGAACTCGATGACGCGGCGGGATGGAACGACGGTTACGCGGGGAAGGCCCTGAACCCTGCGACGCCTTCGGGGCGGATGGCCGGATACGACATGCTCGACCTCGCGTTCACCGCGTTGGCCGGCCGCGGATACCGTGTTCTCGTCATCCCGGACGACTTCGACATCACCGACCCCGCGGCGGTTCAGGCGCTGCTGGAGGAACAGGACAATGCCGAAGCGGAGCGCATCGCCCGGCTGATCGATGAAGCCGCCTACACGAAGAGGATTCCGAAAATTGCGCAAATCTGACCTTCCCGCGCCCACGAAGGGCGACACCCCGCTGGCCAAGCCCCGCAAGATCACCAAGAAGGTGCGGGCCGCCATCGATGCGCTGATCGCGGGTAAAGCCCGAACCCATGAGGAGGCGGCGGCCATCGCCGGCTGTGCCCGTGAGTCGGTCTCCCGCGCGCTCAAGCGGCCTGAAGTGCTGGAGGAAATCCGGCTCCAGGTCGAACGGCAGCTCAAGGGCAAGACGCTGGCCCGTGCCGCCGGCAAGCTCGATCAACTCATCGACGCGAACAGCGAGAACGTCGCCTTCCGCGCGACCGAACTGGCGCTGGGCCTGAACGGCTTCCAGCCGCCGCAGCGGGGCACCACCGTTCAGACCAACGTGAACGTCGGGTGGGTGATCGACCTGCGCACCAACGCCGACGGCCCCGGCCAGCGGCAGGGCGACAGCACAGCGGGCGGCATGATCATCGACGCCGAACCGGTCGAACAGGGCGGGTAAGGGCTTGGTGTTGGGTGGATCGTTGATGATCTGCCCTCGCCATGGACTTCGCCAACAAGGCCGCCAAACGGTTCAGCGCCTCTTCCACGCGTCTGCTTTGGTCGTCCTTAGTGTCCATCGGCCATTCTCCTTCCGGATGGCATCGGTAAACCTACGTAGCCATCAACAGGAGCTGGCGAGGTTGGTTGAGGTGGGTCCGGCAACGGGATGCTATTAGCCAGCGTTTCCAGGCGGCGTTTTCGGGACAAACTTGTGAGGGGATGGCCCTCCGCTATCGGTCGAGGCCGTTTTTTCGGGGGTGGGGGTCCGGCGGGCGCGGACGAAGGGTGCCCCCCTCCTGCCCAGGCGCGGGTGCGCGCGCAACACGGCGTGCAACACGCGGCGGAAAGCTCAGCATTTTCAATGATGTGAAACGGATTGCGCATCCGATGTTGGGTCCTGGTCGGGTGTACGCCCCTGCCCTGCCCCAGCGTACAGCCGGCCCAGCGGAGATTTTCCGGCCTCGCTTGAGCGGTGCGGACCATCCCCGTGACCCATCGCTCTCCCTCACCTCCAGCACCTTCGCGGCCTTGCTCTCCTCCTGCCCAATCACCCCCGTGACGATTCCCCCCTCTGAACGTCACGGTTTCGCGGCTTCAGGTGCAGGTACCGGGACGGGACATCCAGGACACGCCCCCTAAAGGGGGCTGTGTCCCGTGTCCCGTGTCCCGGTGAGGGACATCAGGGACATTTGCCGGGACATGTCCCGCCTGTCCCCTGTCCCGGTGCATTGCTAGTTCGTATCGCCCTTCACCAACCAGCAATAGTCACCCCACGCCCCGACCAGCTTCTTGCCCTGCAACGCGTCGCGTGCCCTACCAAATGCCTTCTTCAGCGTGTCCTGCTTCGGCTCTTGCTTCGCTTCCTCAGGCTCCACGGTGTCGTCAGGGTCCCTCTTCCGGCCGTAGAAGCGTTCGCGCCACGCATCGAGTGTGACCACGATCACGCTGGCCGGGATGTTCTCGTGCTGGTCCAACGGCGGCTTCTGGCCGCCTCGTGCAAGAGCGTCCTTCAGTGCCTCCAAGGCGATAGCGTTGTTCCCAGTGAGATTGTTCCTGTTGTCGTTGGCCGGCGGCTTCTCCTGCGGCCTCGGCGCGTCGTCCGTCCTGACGGGAACAAGCGTGGTCACCGGCTGCCCCTCTTCGTCCGCCATACCGGTTTCCACCGTGACCAGCTCGAACACAATGGCGCCACCGCCGTCGGCGTCCTTGTGGCGCTCCACCTCCAATGTGACGCGGCGGGCGGCAGCCTCGCCGTTCGCCTTCAGGCGGGTATCGAAGCTGCCCCACAGGTCGGAGTGCCCGCGGCTGCGATTGTTATCGCCCCAGCCGCTGTGGGTGATGAACAGGATGAGGGCGGCGGGGAAGATGCGCCGGCAGCTCTCCAGCAGCGCGGCAACGTCCTTGTCGTCGCTGTCGCTGCCATCCATCGCGCGTTTCAGGACGTCCACCACGATCACACCCGGCGGGCGCCCGAACGCGGCCAAGGAGGTTCGCATCAGCTTCTCAGCATCGGGCAGCCTGGAGAGGACGACGGGCACCTCGATCACGCGCGCCGGCGGGTTCGTCTCCATCAGCGCATGGTGACGATGCCACCCCGGGAAGCGCTGGCGAACTACACCGTCCGATCCCTCCAGCGCCAGATACAGTGTTGGCGCCTGGGCGACGCGATGGCCGTGCCAACCGATCCCGTGCGCAATGTGCAAGGCCATATCCAGCGCCACGAATGACTTGAAAGCATTGCTCGGACCGAACAGGACGGCCAAGCCGGACTCCGGTAGCCATCCTTTGATGAGCCACCGGGCCGGGCGCTGCTGACGGGCGAGGCAGTCGGCAAGCGACAGCGCCGGGAACAACTCCCCGTCATCGTTGGCCGGGTCGACCGGTCGGGCCTTATCGATTTCGGCGAGGATGTGAGGGTGTTGCGTCATGCTGCCCGCGCCCAGTCGTTCAGATCGTCGCCCGGCTTGGGCGGGAGGAGGATTCGCGCTTCCCGCCCGGCGTCGGCCCATCGGGACGCGACCTTGGCGGCGGCGGCCCGGCCTGCCTGGTCGTGGTCGGCGAAGACGGTCAGCGCCTCGACGCCAGAGAGCACCGGGAAGTTGCCGACGTTGCCGGCGTCGATGCAGCACCAGACCGGCCCCCAGCCGGCGGCCAGCGCCGTCGCCGCGGTTTCCAACCCTTCGGCGATGCCCAGGCCGTCGGTCACGTCGACATCGGCGGACAGGCGGATCACACCGCCGGCTTTCCTGTGCCCCTTCAGCAGGAGGCGCGGGCGGTCCACCGCCGCCTTGCCGGAGCCGTCGGGCGCCAGCCACGTCCGGTGCAGGTTGAGCGCCCGGCCCGCGTCCTGCGCGTCGGTGATGAGGCCCAGCAGGGCGGGGAACTCCGCGTCCCCGTAACGCAGCGCCGGAACCCAGCGGACGGCGTGCGGCTCTGGCAGCGCGCACAGGCGGCCCAGCAGGTAGCGCCCCGCGATGCAGTCGGCGGTGATCGGGCGGGCGCTGGCCCACAGGTCGCGCCCCCAGGGGGACAAGGCCGCATGCTCAATCGGCGGGTGGTCATTCGCTGGCCGCCTGGGCGCTGGAGCCTGCCGACCAGGATCGCCCAGCCACGCCAGCGCCCACCGGGCCGCCGCGGGGAAGTCGAGGCGCAGCTCCCGCTGGATCAGCGCCAGCATGTCGCCGCCCGCGTCCGCGCTGTGATCGCACCACAGCCCAGCCTTGTCGCCCGTCAGGACGAGGGAGACCGCGCCCTTGCTGCCGAAGCGGAGTTCGCGGCGGCTGCTCTGTACGGGGTTGGGTGCGCCCAGCAGGTGTTCGGCGAGCTGGCCGGCGTGGTCGCGCAGCCGGGCGCGCAGATCGTCAAGGTCCGAGTCGTTCATTGAGATCCCCGCGGGTCATGCAAGGCGCTGTAGGTCGCCAGAACGCCGCGCCGTTGGCGGGCCGGCAACTGGTTCAGCAGCGCGGCAGCTTCGGCCAGCGCGTTGTCGTTCCCTTCCGCCGTGCGCAGGGCGCGGATCAGGGGTGCCGCGGACGGCCCGGCATAGACGCGGACTAACGCGCCCAGGCACCGGCACCGGGCCGCCCGTTCGGTGCCGTCGATGGCCTGCGCCCAGGGCCCCCACATCAGCGCACCAGCATGAGCGGGCGGTGCGGGAAGCGGTCGCCGCCGAAGGCTCCCGACATGCCCGGATCGAGGCGGGCATATCGCTCCAGCCGGTCGAAGAGGTCCGCCTCCGCGCCGTGGGCGGTGGCGAACTCCGTTAGCAGTTCCGCCACGACGCGCGGCCCCAGGCCGTGCAGGTGCGTGACCAGCCGCTGGAGGCGAGGCTCCATCTCGGGCGGGAGGCGACTCTGCATCACGCCTCCTCCCGGGAGCGGAGCCATTTCGATGCGGTGCTCTCCAGCACGCCGCGCTTCCGACCGATGGAGACGGTGGCCGGGGCCTCGCCGCGCTGGCGCAGCACGTCGAAATATCTGCGGCTGATCGCGGCACGACGGCAGAACTCCGGGATGGTGAGAACCCGCTCGGCGGGCGTGTCGATCTGGTTGGGCGCCATGCTGAAACCTCACTGGTAAAGGCAAGGCGGAGCATGGGCGCGCACCGGAAAGCGGCCCAACGCACGGCGGGCGGGCCGCATGGCCTCGGTCACTTGCGGGCGATTTGGGCGGCTTGTTCCTGCTCCGCGATCCAGCGACGCAGCGTGCTCCGCCGACCGCAGATCGTGGCGCCCATGTTGAAGGTCGGCAGCACGCCTTGGCTGTGCAGGTGGTAGACCTTCCGCCGGGCGGTGGCCGAACCGAACAGCTCGACCGCGACCTCTTCCGCTCCGAACAGAAGGTCGTCGGCGATCCGGTTGTCGTTGGAGGCCGTGTCGTTGGCCGGGGTGGTGTCGAAAACGGGATGTTCGCCCATTGTCATTTCCATCGCTAGAGGTTGCATTTCACAAATCAACTAAAGAACACTCTATGTCTTTATGTGAGCACGAAGGGGCCTCAACTGGCCCCAATAATACTGCGTATGCTGCGGAATATCTCAGATGCATTAAATGCAAACACTGCCCCCCAGCTATTATGGCTTGAAATATCAACGGTCTCCTCAATAGACAACTCATTGATATTCGCTGATATTCCCCAGTTCACATCCCAACGTTCACCTCCATACGTCTTTATTATGATGTAAACATTATTTCCGTTAATGGACTCTAAGAAAAAGCTGAAATCACCTTCCTTGGTCGGAAGAACCATATTTTCTTTGAACGAACTCCGCATAGATGAAGCTATCCCGCGCAGCCCGCCAACTGATACCGCCGTGTCAGCGAACTTCCCAATAATTGCTGCAATGGCGACTTCGGTGATTGCATATTTTCTCCGAACTCCCGGTCCCCCGTGACGGGTTTCGGGTGTGCATTCGACTACACCATTCAGCGTCCAGAACTGAATTGTGCGTGCTTTTACCCCCGATCCCTCGCTCGCTTCAGCAAGCGTGACGGGGCGGTTCAGCTTGTCGAGGAAACTGCGGTCGGAGGTGGAAGCGTTCGCCATGCTTTTAACCCGATGTACTGAGTTGCTTTATGTGTAGAGACATAGCGTGTTCTTTCGCTCTTGGCAACCGCCGTAGCGAGTGGCACTGTATGGAAAGGTCGTCGCAAATCGGCGACGCGCCCACGGAGGAGTGGTGATGGCATCCATTCGCAAGCGGACCCTGCCCAGCGGCAAAGCTGTCTGGCAGCTCGACTACAGGGATCAGGCCGGCAAGCGCCGGCACAAGCAGTTCAAGACCAAGAAGGAGGCTGAAGCCTATGAGACGAAGGCCCGGGCGGAAGTCGCCCAGGGCATCCACACGCCCGACTCGGTATCGGTCACCGTAAAGGAAGCGGCGGAACTGTGGCTGCAGCGTTGCGAACAGCGGCGCCGGGAGCGCAGTACCGTTGCCCAGTACCGCGGCCACGTCGACGGGCACATCGTCCCGCTGATCGGCGGTCAGAAGCTATCCAAGCTGACCGCGCCGCTGGTCGAGACCTTCGCCGAACAGCTCATCGAGCGATGCACGCGGGCAACGGCGCGCAAGGTGCTGGTCTCGTTCAAATCGCTCATGCGCGATGCCCAGCGCCGCGGCTTGGTCGCGCAGAATGTCGCCCTCGCGACGAAGATCGATGCGCCGGCCCGCGATGAGGAGGATCTGCACTTCCCCACCAAGGAAGAGCTGAAGCTCATGTTCGAGAAGGTTGGCGCCCGATGGAAACCGCTCCTGGTCACGGCGGCCCTGTGCGGCCTTCGCATCTCCGAGCTGCGCGGCCTCACCTGGAGCAACGTCGATTTTCGGTCCAAGACGATCATCGTCAGCCAGCGGGCGGACCGGTACCAGCGAATCGGTTCGCCCAAGAGCGCGGCTGGCCGGCGCGAGGTGCCTATGTCGCCGATGGTGGTGCTGGTGCTGAAGGAGTGGAAGCTCGCTTGCCCGAAGGGGCCAGCCGAACTCGTCTTCCCCAATGACCTGGGCACCATGATGCACATGACGGACGCGCTGCGGCGGTGCTGGCACCCGCTCATGAAGGAGTGCGGGTTGGTGATCGGGTCCGGCAAGACAGCCAAGCCGCGCTATCGCTTCCATGACCTGCGCCACGTTGCGGCAAGTCTGCTGATCGAACAGGGAGCCTCGCCAAAGCGCATCCAGGAGTTCATGGGGCACAGCAGCATCAACGTCACCTTCGACGTCTATGGCAAGCTCTGGAAGAACCCCGAGGCTGACCAAGCCCTGGTCACCGCGGCGGAGCGTGAGATTTTCGGCTGACAGCGACGCAACACGCCTGCAACATAAGAACTATAAGTTATTGTTTTGGCCTGATTTTTATCCGACTGCAAATCCGTGTACGTGGGTTCGATTCCCGCCCGTGCCTCCATCCTTGATCCGGCTGAGACATCAGCAAAATCAAAGCGTTTGATAAGTACCGCGCCCGAACGGCCCGGTGCTTTTCTGCGTTTTCGCGTCGTGGGACGTGCAGGCCCCCTGCCCTGCGCCGACCGTCATTTTTTGCCATCAAAAGGCTTGGCAAGCGTCGGAGGGTCCGCTATATAGCCGCCCACGCCGGACGTTGCGCCTCGCAAGGCCGGTCAGACTGATCCCGGTTAGCTCAGTCGGTAGAGCAGCGGACTGTTAATCCGCGTGTCGCTGGTTCGAGTCCAGCACCGGGAGCCACTTCGAAGAAAAGGCCGAGTCCTCGCGGGCTCGGCCTTTTCTCATAGCGGAATTCCGCCACACCGCTTCCGGCATCATCCGAAGGAATGGCCGTTCCGACCGAAGGCCTGATGCGTCCGCCCGCCCGCCGGCGTTACACTTTTTTCAGGAAACCCTTCGACTCGGGATTGCGCCTGTTCAGCGGTGGAGGCGACCCATGACGATTCTTCCACTCCCCACGCGACCACTCACCTCCCAGAACGACCCTTCACGGTCCGGCGGCCCGCAGGACGGCGGGGGATGGATCGGCGCGGTGGCCGTCATCGCCCTGTCCATGGCCTTGGCGGTCGCCCTGCTCGGCATCGACTGGCATCGGATGCTGGTCCGCGGAGATTCGGTGCTTCCGGAAAACCAGCGGTCCATGGTGGTCGCGCCGATGCCCCGCTGAGCCGGAGGCCCGGTGGTCCGATGACCGGTCGGACCACGGCCACGCGTCCCTCTATCGGGGTTGCGGGTCGTCGTAGATCAGGCGGTTGTCCGCCGCCTCGCCGGCGGGATCGCCGATGTCGCGTTTCCATTCGCCGCACCAGTCGGTGGACAAGGTGATCGGAAAGCGCCCTTCCGTGTCGCGCGGCGTCACCTGCGGCGGAAAGCGGCGGCACAGGCCCTTCGGTCCCCTCTGGCGGATGCCCTGCCCTTCCCAGAACAGGCAGGTGTAGCAGTTGTCGATTCGCTTCATCGTGGGGACGCGCTCCTTCCTTCAACGGCGGCGTCCCGGCCCGGCAAACCCGGCCCGGGAGCGGCGGCAGTGTCGGTCAGCCGCCCCCTCCGCGTCGATGAAGAAATGCGTCCGCCGGAGGGCGGAGCGTCACTCGTGACGCGGCTTGCCTTTGCGCATGTCGTCGGAATGCTGGGCATAAAAGGCCTTGATATCCGCATCCAGTTCGAGCTTCCGGCGCTCGCCGGACGACCCGGCAGGCTCGTCGGCCAGACGCTGAAACTCCGCCACCGCCTGTTCGAGTTCGTGTTCGCTGTTGATGGGCATCGTGCCGTTTCCTTCCTGGTGTCGCTGCCACGGGTAACGCTGCGCGGCGGGCGGAGGTTTCATGGCCCGCACAGGTGTTCCCCCGTCGAATCAGGGAACCCCTTGATGGATGCGCCCTGGCGCTCATGTTTAGTCCGGGGATCGAGCAATCCGGCGTCCCGCCCGACTCGACTCCGGCAAGGGAGGGAAGCATGACGGGTCGCTGGCGCCGCATCCCCTGGACGATGACCCTCTCCATGGTCTGCCTTGCAGCCGTCCTTTCCGTGACCCTTCCCACCACCGCCGCGCGGGCGGACCAGCTCGACGCGGCCAAGCTGGCGGGGGCCCTGGTCCGCATTTCCGCAACCATCCTCCCCGACAGCCAGAGCGCCCGCTCGCTCGGCACGGAGCGCGAGGGGACCGGCGTCGTCATCGACGGGTCCGGATTGATCCTGACCATCGGCTACACGATTCTGGAGGCATCCCAGCTTCAGGTGACCACCGGCGAGGGGCGCGGCTATCCCGCGGAGTTCGTGGCTTACGATCAGGCCAGCGGATTCGGGTTGCTGCGCGCCGGCATGGGCTTCAGCGCCGCCCCCGTCCGCCTCGGCGACTCCGACGCGATCAAGGAGGGGGAGCGTGCCATGGTGCTCACCCGCCAGGGGTCCACCGGGGTGCAGCCGGTGCTGATCGCCGCGAAGCGCGAGTTCGCCGGCTATTGGGAGTATCTGCTGGACGAGGCGATCTTCACGACGCCGCCGATCATGGGCTTCAACGGCGCCGCCCTGATCGACCGCAAGGGCGAGCTGGTCGGGATCGGCTCGCTGATCGTGCGCGACGCGGTGCCGGCCCACGGCGGCATTCCCGGCAACATGTTCGTTCCGGTCTCCGCGCTGAAGCCGATCCTGGCCGATCTGCTGGCCTTCGGGCGGCGGCAGGAGCCGGCGCGCCCCTGGCTGGGCGTCACGCTGCGCGAGGAGCAGGGCCGCCTGATGGTCGAGCGGGTCACCCCGCAGAGCCCCGCCGCGACCGTCGGAATCCAGCCGGGCGACATGATCGTCGGCGTCGCCGGCCAGAGGCCGAAAGGACTGGCGGACTTCTACCGCAAGGTCTGGGATCTCGGCCCCGCCGGCGTCACCGTGCCGCTGGAACTGCTGCGCGGTCCCAAGCTGGAGCCGGTCGCCGTCCCGTCCGCCGACCGCTACAGCACGCTGAAGCTGAACCCGACCTTCTGAAGGCAGACATCCGGTCGCCTCGCCCCGGACCGGCGGATGCGCTACATCCTTGGACCGTGAACGCACCGCAAGCCAGGGAGCCCCGCCCGTGGATCATCCGGACATCGAGGTCCAAGAGAAGAAGAGAGCCTACAACGGCTACCTCAAGGTCGACGTCTACCGCCTGCGCCACAAGAAGTTCGACGGTTCCTGGACCGGCGTCCTGCCGCCGCGCGAGGTCTGCGTGCGCGGCCAAGCCGTGGGCGTGCTGCTCTACGACCCGGACCGCGACAGCGTGGTGCTGATCGAACAGTTCCGGGTCGGCTCGGCGTCCGCAGGCGGGCCGGGGTGGCTGACCGAAATCGTCGCCGGCCTGCTGGACGAGGGCGAGACGCCCGAGCAGGTGGCGCGGCGCGAGGCCATGGAGGAGGCCGGCTGCGCCATCCAGGAAATCGAGACGATCTGCGACTACTATCCCAGCCCGGGCGCGTACGACGAGCACGTCACCGTCTTCTGCGGGCGGGTGGACAGCCGGGGCCTCGCCGCGACCGGCGGCTGCGCGGATGAGCACGAGGACATCCGCATCATGGTCGTCCCGACCGACGAGGCGATTCGGCTGCTCGACGAGAACCGTCTGAACAACTCCATCGCCATCATCGCGCTCGGCTGGTTCGCGCGGAACCGCGACCGGCTGCGCGCCGAGTGGATTGGGAAATAGAAAGAACGAGACCGTCTCGTTCAATGCTGCATTTCACAAGCCGATCTTGAATTCCCTGGTGCGCAATCCGATAGTGTTGCCCGGTTCATCATTCGATTCGGGAGACAGTCCGTGGACATCCGCACCGGCTTCATCGGCTCCATCGGCAACACGCCGCTGATTCGGCTGGAAGGGCCGTCGAAGGCCACGGGATGCGAGATCCTGGGCAAGGCGGAGTTCCTCAATCCCGGCGGCTCGGTGAAGGACCGCGCCGCCCTGGCCATCGTCCGCGACGCCGAACGCCGGGGCCTGCTGCGCCCCGGCGGCACCATCGTGGAGGGCACGGCGGGCAACACCGGCATCGGGCTGGCGCTGGTCGGCAACGCGCTCGGCTACCGCACCGTCATCGTGATGCCGGAGACGCAGAGCCAGGAGAAGAAGGACATGCTGCGCCTGATCGGCGCCGACCTTCGTCTGGTGCCGGCGGTGCCCTACTCCAACCCCGACAACTACGTCCGCTATTCGGGCCGGCTGGCCGAGGAACTGGCGAAGACCGAGCCGAACGGCGCCGTCTGGGCCAACCAGTTCGACAATGTGGCGAACCGCGAGGGCCACCGCCTGACCACCGGTCCGGAAATCTGGAACCAGACCGAAGGCCGGATCGACGCCTTCACCTGCGCGGTGGGCAGCGGCGGCACGCTGGCCGGCGTCGGGCTGGCGCTGAAGGAGCGCGATCCGGGCGTCCGCATCGTTCTGGCCGACCCGATGGGCGCCTCCCTTTACCATCACTACGCCCATGGGACGCTGAAGGCCGAAGGCAGCTCGATCACCGAGGGCATCGGCCAGGGCCGGATCACCGCCAATCTGGAGGGCGCCCCGGTCGATCAGGCGCTGCAGATCACCGACGAGGAGGCCCTGCCGGTCATCTTCGACCTGATCAAGTCGCAGGGTCTGGTGCTGGGCGGCTCGTCGGGCATCAACGTCGCGGCGGCCATCCGCATCGCCAGGGAAATGGGGCCGGGCCACACCATCGTGACGATTCTCTGCGATGGAGGGCAGCGCTACCAATCGAAACTCTTCAATCCGGCCTTCCTGCGTGAGAAGAATCTGCCTGTGCCCGATTGGCTGGATTCGTAAACGCACCCGAGGTTCCATGGAGCTGATCTTCCGCGAGGACGCCTACGCCACCTCCTGCACCGCCACCGTGACATCCGCGGACGAGCGGGGCATCCGGCTGGACCGGACGGTCTTCTACCCCAACGGCGGCGGCCAGCCCGGCGACACCGGGCTGTTGCGCGTCGCCGGCGCCACGCTGCGCGTCGTGGACACGGTGAAGGGCGACGGGCCGGACGACGTCATCCATGTGCCCGAGCCCGGCGCGTCCCTGCCCGCCCCCGGCACGCCGGTGGAGGCGGAGATCGACTGGGACCGCCGGCACCGGCACATGCGGATGCACACGGCGCTGCATCTCATCTGCGCGGTGCTTCCCGGCGCCTCGATCACCGGCGCCCAGGTCGGGGCGGAGCGCAGCCGGGTCGATTTCAACGTGCCGACCGAGGGGCTCGACAAGGAAGCCATCGCGGCGGCCCTGAACCGGCTGGTCGCCGCGGACACGCCCGTCGGCTCGCTGTGGATCACCGACGCGGAGCTGGACGCCAACCCCGAACTGATCCGCACCCTGACGGTCAAGCCGCCGCGCGGCCATGGCCGCGTCCGGCTGGTGGACATCGCCGGGGTGGACCGCCAGCCCTGCGGCGGCACCCATGTGAAGCGGCTGGGCGAGATCGGCGGACTCGACGTCGTGAAGATCGAGAACAAGGGCAAGCAGAACCGGCGCGTGATCGTCGCGCTGCGTGATTGAACGGGGAAACCTTCCATGACCGATTCGCACACCACGCTCACCCTCCCCGGCCCGATCGTTCCGACGGGCTGGCTGGCGGACCGCCTCGGCCAGCCGGGCCTGCGCGTTCTCGACGCCTCCTGGTTCATGCCCGGTTCCGACCGTGATCCAAACGCCGAGTTCCTGGAGCGGCACATTCCCGGCGCCGTGCGCATCGACATCGACGAGGTGGCGCAGCCGGACACCCATCCTCTGCCGCACATGGTGCCGGACGAGGCGGCCTTCGCGGCCAAGGTCGGTGCACTCGGAGTCGGCGGCGACGACACGGTGGTTGTCTATGACAGCGCCGGCATGGCCACCGCCGCCGCCCGCGTCTGGTGGATGTTCCGCCTGTTCGGGCATGGCCGCGTCGCCGTCCTGGACGGCGGCCTGCCGAAATGGATCGCGGAGGGCCGCCCCCTGGAATCCGGTCCGGCCGATCCGGCCCCTGCGGCCTTCACGGCGGCGCTGCGCCCCGGCCTGCTGCGCCGGGCCGATGACGTGCTCGCCAACATCGACTCGCGGGCGGATCAGGTGGTGGACGCCCGGGCCGCCAACCGCTACGAGGGCGCCGTCGTCGAACCCTGGCCGGGCCGCCGCAGCGGGCGCATTCCCGGCAGCCTGAACCTGCCCTTCAACGAGCTGATCGATGCGGACAGCAAGACCCTGCTGCCGCCCCAAGTCATCGCGGAGCGGGCGAAGGGCGCCGGGCTCGACCTGGAGCGGCCCATCGTCGCCTCCTGCGGCAGCGGCGTGACCGCCTGCGTGCTCGCGCTCGGGCTGGCCGCGGCCGGCAAGGAGGACGTGGCCGTCTATGACGGGTCCTGGGCGGAATGGGGGCTGCGCAGCGATCTGCCGCTGGAGACCGGACCGGTGAAGCGGTGACCGGAGCGCTGGGCATCCGTCCCTACAAGGCGGCGGACCGCGACGACGTGGTGGCGCTGTGGACCGCCTGCAACCTCGTGGTGCCGTGGAACGACCCGGTGGCCGACATCGCGCTCGCGGTGTCGAAGCCGAACGCCACGATCCTGATCGGCCGCGCGGGCGAGCGGACCGTGGCGTCGGTCATGGTCGGTCATGACGGGCACCGCGGCTGGTTCTATTATCTGGCGGTCGATCCCGCCAGCCGCGGGCACGGGCACGGCCGCGCGATGGTCGAGGCGGCGGAGGGCTGGCTGGTGGAGGCAGGCATGCCCAAGGCGCAACTCATGGTGCGCGCGACGAACCACGCCGTGGTGGCGTTCTATGAGCGGCTGGGCTATGCCACCGGTCCCGTTACCGTGATGCAGAAATGGCTGAAGACCGATTCTCCCTGACTCCGCCTCCCCGGACGTCGCTGTCGCCCTCCCGGATCGCGGCACCGGTGCCGCCCGGCTGCCTGTCCGTCATCGTCACCTATCTGGAGATGACGGCCCCGCCGTCCCACGCGCCCCTGCCCCGTCCGGCGGGTGACGTGGCGCTGGTGCGGGCCAACCCGCCGACCGCCTCCTACTACCGCTATCTCTACGACACGGTGGGCGAGCCCTGGCTGTGGCACGAGCGGCGGCGGATGCCGATGCCGGAACTGGGGCGCATCGTCACCGACCCGCGCATCGAGATCTGGGTCCTCTACGTGAACGGCACCCCGGCCGGCTACGCCGAGATCGACCGGCGGGAGGAAGACACCGATCTCGCCTATTTCGGGCTGATCCCCGATTTCATCGGGCTGAAGCTCGGCCCCTGGCTGCTCGACACGGCGATCCGTCTGGCCTGGCAGGGCGGGACGAGGCGGCTTCTCGTCAACACCTGCACCTTCGACCATCCGAAGGCGCTGCCGCTCTACCAGTCGATGGGCTTCGTGCCCTACCGGCATGTGACCCGCGAGATTCGCGATCCCCGTCTCCTCGGCTGGCTGCCGCGGACCTCGGCGCCGCACATTCCGATCAACGAGTGACCCCTCGCCCGGGTCCACTCCACGCCGCTTCGAACGCCGGGACACCGACGCCATGATGAAGGGCATTCTGTTCGCCTTCCTGGCCTTCGCCTTCTTCGCCTGGGGCGACGCGCTGGTGAAGGCGATCGGGCATGGGCTGGACCCGTTCGAGGTCACCTTCTTCGCCTACATCCTGCCGCTGCTGCTCTCCCCGGTCTTCATGACCAGGGGGGATCGGCTCGGCGACCTTCTGCGCTGGAACCGGCCCTGGCTGATGACGGTGCGGCTGGTCTTCGTCGCGGCCTCCACCCCGCTCAGCGTCATGTCGTTCCGCAGCCTTCCCTTCGCGGAAGCTTTCGCGATGATCTTCCTGATGCCCAGCCTGGTGACGCTGCTGTCGATCTTCGTGCTGAAGGAGCCGGTGCGCTGGCGTCGCCGGCTGGCCATCGGGGCGGCCTTCATCGGCGTGCTGATCGTCGCCCGCCCCGGCTTCCGCGAACTGCTGCCCGGCCATTTCGCGGCGCTCGGCTGTGCCTTCAGCTCCGCCGTCGTCGTCATCACCGGGCGGATGATCGGGCATTCGGAGAAGCGCTTCACCCTGATCGGGACCGTCTTCCTGTCCACCGCCGTCGCGTCCGGCCTGCTGATGATCCCCGGCTTCGAATGGCCGACGCGGGAGCAATGGATTCTGACGGTGGGCTTCGCCACCACGACCTTCGCCGCCCAGGCGCTGTTCACCCTGGCCGCCGCCTTCGCCCCGGCCGACCGGGTCGGGGCGGCCCAGTACAGCCAGATCCTGTGGGCGCTGGCCATCGGGGCGATCTTCTTCGACGAGTGGCCGGACCTGCTGTCGCTGGTCGGCATCGTCATTGTGGTGGGCTCCGGGCTGTTCATCTTCGCCCGCGAGCACAGCCGCCACCCGGACCCGATTCCCGAGCCGGTTCCCGGCGAGGAGCCGGATATCAGCTCAGAATCTCTCCCAGAGCCGCAACCAGAGCCCGGTTTTCGTCCTCCCGCCCGACCGTGATGCGCAGGCAGTCGGCCAGCCCGTAATCCTGGGTGGGCTTCACCAGGATGCCGCGGCGCGCCAGATGGTCCAGCACCGCCTGGACGCCGAGCGACGGATCGGTCGGGATGCGCGCCAGGATGAAGTTGCAGACGCTGGGATAGACGCGCACGCCGAGCTGTTCCAACTCGTGGCTCAGCCAGGGCAGCCACGCGCTGTTGTGGGCGAAGGTCGCCTCCTCATGCTCGGTGTCGCCGACGGCGGCCTCCGCCGCGGCCTGCGCGGCGATCCCGACGTTGAAGGGGCCGCGCGTCTGGTTGACCGCCTCAATCACCCCCGCCGGTCCGTAGGCCCAGCCGACGCGCAGCCCGGCCAGCCCGTGCAGCTTGGAGAAGGTGCGCACCATCAGCACGTTGTCCGAGGTCTCGACGATCTCCGTCCCGTCGCTGTAGTTGTCGCGGCGGCAGTAATCGGCGTAGGCCGAGTCCAGAACCAGCAGCGTATGCGACGGCAGGCCGGCGCGCAGCCGCAGGACCAGATCCGAGGGGATGTAGGTGCCGGTGGGATTGTTCGGGTTGGCGAGGAAGCAGAGCTTCGTCTTCTCGTTCGCCCGGTCGATCATCGCCTCCACATCGACGACCAGATCGCGCTCCGCGGCGATGACCGGAGTCGCGCCGGCGGCGCGGATCGCCTTCATGAAGCCGCGGTAGCCGTGCTCGTGACACAGCACCTCGTCCCCCGGCCCGGCGAAGGCCTGGGTGACGAGGTGGATCATCTCGTCGGAGCCGTTGGCGCAGGTGATGTGGCCGGCGTCCAGATCGTAGCGCCGGGCGATGGCGTGGCGCAGGCGGTCCTGCGACCAGTCGGGATAGCGGTGGATCTGCGCCGCCATGTGGCGGTAGGCGGTGAGCGCCTTCTTGCCGGGTCCCAGCGGATTGACCGTCAGCGACAGATCGACCCAGGCGGCGCCGTCCTCCGGTGGTCTGGCGGGACGGTAGGGCTTGATCTGGCCAATTCCGGGACGGGGACTCAGCAGCTCCATCAGGCAGGCTCCGTTGTGCAC
Source organism: Azospirillum sp. TSH58 (assembly GCF_003119115.1). Classification (NCBI taxonomy): domain Bacteria; kingdom Pseudomonadati; phylum Pseudomonadota; class Alphaproteobacteria; order Rhodospirillales; family Azospirillaceae; genus Azospirillum; species Azospirillum sp. TSH58. The sequence goes on along the minus strand of NZ_CP022364.1, from coordinate 187,991 downwards.
AGCGGCAAACAGCACGAACGGACTGCATTCAACCCGAAACCGGCACAACCCGCCAGCGTTCCTTGCGGGTTGCGCTGGTTTACCGCGCCGGAACAAGCCGTTCCGGCGCGGTCGGGGCGCATCAGTGGTTCAGGATCTGGCTGAGGAACAGCTTCGTCCGATCTGACTGCGGGCTGTTGAAGAACTCGTTGGGCGTGTTCTGCTCGACGATCTCGCCGCGGTCCATGAAGATGACGCGGTCGGCGACCGACTTGGCGAAGCCCATCTCGTGCGTGACGCAGAGCATGGTCATGCCGTCCTCGGCCAGACCGATCATGACGTCCAGCACCTCCTTGACCATCTCGGGGTCGAGAGCGGAGGTCGGCTCGTCGAACAGCATGACCTTCGGGCTCATGCACAGCGAGCGGGCGATCGCCACGCGCTGCTGCTGGCCGCCGGAGAGCTGGCCGGGATACTTGTGCGCCTGCTCGGCGATGCGCACCCGCTTCAGGTAGCGCATCGCCATCTCTTCCGCCTCAGCCTTCGGCTTCTTGCGGACCCAGATGGGGGCGAGCGTGCAGTTCTCCAACACGGTCAGGTGCGGGAACAGGTTGAAGTGCTGGAACACCATGCCGACTTCGCGGCGGACCAGCTCGATGTTCTTCAGGTTGCCGGTCAGCTCGATGCCGTCGACGATGATGGAGCCCTTCTGGTGCTCCTCAAGCCGGTTCAGGCAGCGGATCATCGTCGACTTGCCGGAGCCCGAGGGGCCGCAGATCACGATCCGCTCCCCCTTGGCGACCGACAGGTCGATGTTCTTCAGAACGTGGAACTCGCCGTACCACTTGTGCACGCCCTGGCACTGGATGATCGGCTCCCCCTGGGCGAAGGTGCGCGCGGCGCCGGCGGTTTGGGTCATGGTCATCTCTTTTCCCTCTCCCTCAGCGACGATGACCGCGACGCAGGTCGCGTTCGAGCTTTTGGCTGTATTTGGACATGGAGTAGCAGAACACCCAGTAGATTACGCCGATGAACAGGTACGCCTCGCGGTAGAAGCCGCGCCAGGCCGGGTCGGAGAGCGCCGCCTTGGCCGTGCCCAGCAGGTCGTAGAGGCCGATGATGATGACCAGCGACGTGTCCTTGAAGAAGCTGATGAAGGTGTTCACCAGCGGCGGGATGGAGATGGCGAGCGCCTGCGGCAGGATGATCTTGCCCATCGCCTGCCAGTAGTTCAGGCCGAGCGCGTCCGCCGCCTCGTACTGGCCCTTCGGGATGGCCTGGAGACCGCCGCGGATCGCTTCCGCCATGTAGGCGGCGGCGAACATGATGAAGGCGATCTGGGCGCGCAGCAGCTTGTCGAAGTTCACGCCGGTCGGCAGGAACAGCGGGAACATCACCGATGCCATGAACAGCAGGCTGATCAGCGGCACGCCGCGGATCAGCTCGATGTAGGTCACCGAGATGACGCGGATGGCCGGAAGCTGCGACCGCCGGCCGAGCGCCAGCAGGACCGACGCCGGGAAGGCCACGGACAGGCCGACCACCGAGAGCATCAGCGTCAGCGGCAGGCCGCCCCACAGCGTGTTCTCGACATAGGTCAGGCCAAGAACGCCGCCCCACATCAGCACGCCCACCGCGGTCAGGCCGGCGATCCAGACGAGGGCCAGCCAGGGCTTCCAGAAGCGCCGGTCGCAGCTCGCCAGCACCAGCGCGATGATGATCACGATGGTGATCAGCGGTCGCCACTGCTCGTCGTACGGGAAGGTGCCGAACATGACGAAGCGCAGCTTCTCGCTGACGAAGGTCCAGCAGGCGCCGCCCTCCTGCCGGCACACCTGGGGCGGCGTGCCGAAGCTGTTGGCGCTGAAGATCAGCCAGTCGAGAAGCGGCGGGATCGCCTTGAACAGCAGCCAGGCGATCAGGATCGTCAGGAGCGCGTTGTACCAGGTGTTGAACAGGTTGTTGCGCAGCCACGCCACGGGGCCGACCGTGTTGGGCGGCGGACGCTCGTCGGGGATGCTTCCGGTTGGGACGTTGCCGGTATGGACGTTGTCTGTCATGGCCGTCAGCGCTCCACCAGCGCGATGCGCTTGTTGTACCAGTTCATGAAGATCGAGATGCCCAGGCTGATGACCAGATAGGTGCCCATGATCATCGCCACGCCTTCGATCGCCTGACCGGTCTGGTTCAGCGTCGTGTTGGCGATCGACACCAGATCCGGGTAGCCGATGGCGAGCGCCAGGGAGCTGTTCTTGGTCAGGTTCAGATACTGGCTGGTCAGTGGCGGCACGATCACCCGCAGCGCCTGCGGCAGGACGACGAGCCGCAGCGTCTTGCCGCTGTCGATGCCGAGCGCCCTTGCGGCTTCCGTCTGGCCCCAGTTGACCGCGAGGATGCCGCTGCGCACCACCTCGGCGATGAAGGCGGCGGTGTAGACGACCAACCCGACCAGGATCGCGAAGAATTCCGGGGTGAGGACCACGCCGCCGACGAAGTTGAAGCCCTGCAGCTTCGGCACGTCCAGCGCTGTCGGCGCGCCGCCGGCGATGTAGGCGATCAGCGGGAGACCGACGAGCAGGCCCAGGGTCGCCGATCCGATCGGGAAGGGCTGCCCCGTCCGCTCCTGCCGGGCCTTGGCCCAGCGCCGCAGGAAGATCACGGCGATCACCGCGATGGCGAGCGCGAAGCCCATCGTGCCCCACACCGGGTCGGCGGAGGGCACCGGCACGAACAGGCCGCGCTGCGACAGGAACACGCCGGGGATCGGATTCAGCGCCTGCCGCACCGGCGGCATGCTTTCCGAGACCAGCGCGTACCAGAAGAAGAGCTGGAGCAGCGGCGGAATATTGCGGACGATCTCCACATAGGTGGAGGCCAGCTTGGCGATCAGCCAGTTGCTCGACAGGCGGGCGACGCCGATCAGCGTGCCCAGCACGGTCGCCAGGACGACGCCGATGATCGACACCTTCAGCGTGTTCAGCACGCCGACCAGGAAGGCCCGGCCGTAGCTGTCCCGCGGATGGTAGTCGATCAGGCTCTCACCGATGCCGAAGGAGGCCTCGCGCTCCAGGAAACCAAATCCCGTCGCGATGGACCGCTTCGACAGGTTGTCGAGCGTGTTGTGGATAAGGAACCAGCCGACCGCGATGACGATGCCGACCACCAGAACCTGGTAGAACACGGCACGGACCGTCGGGTCGCTGAGGGAAAATGAAACACCGCCAGGCGCGCTTGGGCGCGCGGTGTCCCGGGTCTCGCTGGCCACGGTTCTCTCCCCTCACCAGCATGGCATAAGAGCGCCGGCCGCCTCCCGAACGTCCGCCGCATCCTGCGCCACGTATATCGTCTCCCAAACGGGCCTGCGGCGCGGGCATTGATTCTTGTCGCCCTGTGACCGCCACGCCCGTCGTCAAAAAAGGAAGGACCGCGGGCCTCCCTGTGGTCCGCGGTCCTCCTTTCCGTCCTTAGCGGATCGGCATCGCGTACTGCAGACCGCCGTTGGTCCACAGCGCGTTCAGGCCGCGCTCCAGCTTCAGCGGGGTCTTCAGGCCGACGTTGCGCTCGAAGATCTCACCATAGTTGCCCACGGTCTTGATGACGTTGTAGGCCCACTTCTCGTCCAGGCCCAAAGCCTTGCCCATGCCCGGCGAGGTGCCGAGGATGCGCTGGATCTCCGGGTTCTTGCTGTTCACGAACTCGTCGACGTTCTTGGACGTGATGCCCATCTCTTCGGCCTGGATGGTGGCGTAGACGGTCCACTTCACCACATCGAACCACTGGTCGTCACCGTGGCGGACGGCGGGTGCCAGCGGCTCTTTGGAGATGATCTCCGGGAGAATGACGTGGTCGTCCGGAACCGGGGCCACACCGGCGCGGGTGCCGGCCAGACCGGAGGCGTCCGTGGTCAGCACGTCGCAGCGGCCGGCGAAGTAGGCGGCGTTCACCTCGTCGTTCGACTCGATGACGACCGGGTTGTAGGACATGTTGTTGGTGCGGAAGTAGTCCGCCAGATTCAGTTCGGTCGTGGTGCCGGCCTGGACGCAGACGGTGGCGCCGTTCAGCTCCTTGGCGCTCTTCACGCCGAGCTTCTTGTTCACCATGAAGCCCTGGCCGTCATAATAGGTGACCGGGGCGAAGTTCAGGCCGACCGAGGTGTCGCGGGTCAGCGTGACGGTGGTGTTGCGCGACAGCAGGTCGACCTCGCCCGACTGGATGGCGGGGAAGCGCTGCTGGGCCGACAGCGGGGTGAACTTGACCTTGTTCGGGTCGTTGAACAGCGCAACCGCGACCGCGCGGCAATAATCGACATCGAGACCGGTCCAGTTGCCCGAGCTGTCGGGGTTGCCGAAGCCCGGAAGGCCGGCGTTCACGCCGCACTGGACGAAGCCGCGGCTCTTGACGGCGTCCAGCGTCGGACCAGCCTGGGCACCGGTGACGGCGCCGAACACCACGGCCGCGGCAGCAGCGGCGAGGATTCCCGATTTCATATTAAGCTCCACCCTGTTCTTGCGTTTTTACGCTTAGGTTCATGCAATGCGCGCCCCGCATGGCGGACACGCGCGTGTGACAAGAGTGCACCAACAGCATCGGGCTTGTCGAATCATCCTTAAGCCGTGCATTTGGCTTGGTTATCCCTTACAGAGGCTTAGGGAAAAGAATCTTTGGTGGCCGGGTCCATCTTGGAATGTCGGGATACGGCCGCCATCACTGTTGTTGCGGGAAGACCCATGAAAGACGCACGAAAAGATACGATCCTCGGACACGCCGGGCGCAGCCCGCGCGAGAATCACGGAATCGTGAATCCGCCGGTCTACCATTGCTCGACGGTGCTGTTCCCGACGCTGGAGGAGCTGGAGGCGAGCGACCGCACCCCCTTCGACAGCATCAATTACGGGCGCATCGGGACTCCGACCACGCTGGCCTTCGAACAGGCGGTGGCGGAGCTTGAGGGCGCCTATCGCTCGGTCAACACCGGCTCGGGCCTGAACGCCATCGCAACGGCGTTCTTCGCCTTCACCAAGACGGGCGACCATGTGCTGATCGCCGACACCGCCTATGGCCCGACCCGCCGATTCGCCAACGACACGCTGGTCCCCTACGGCGTGGACGTCGAGTATTTTGACCCCACCGTCGGCGCCGGCATCGCCGCCTTGCTGAAGCCGAACACCAGCGTGGTGTTTCTCGAATCGCCGGGCTCCCTGACCTTCGAGGTGCAGGACGTCCCGGCCATCGTCAAGGCGGCCAAGACGGTGGGCGCCACGGTGATGATCGACAACACCTGGGCCACCCCCCTCTTCTTCCAGCCGCTGCGGCATGGGGTGGACGTGTCGATCCACTCCGCCACCAAATACATCGTCGGCCACGCCGACGCGATGCTGGGCGTGATCTCCTGCGCCACCGAGGCGCAATGGCTGGCCGTGAAAAAGGCCGCCACGCGGACGGGCACCTGCGCCGGGCCGGACGACATCTATCTGGGGCTGCGCGGCCTGCGCACCCTGTCCGTCCGCCTGAGGCAGCATGAGGAAAGCGCGCTCGCCCTGGCCGGCTGGCTGTCGAAGCAGCCCGAGGTCACGCGCATCCTGCATCCGGCCTTCCCCGACTGCCCGGGCCATGAACTGTGGAAGCGCGACATCGGGCGCTCCTCCGGCCTGTTCTCCATCGTCATGAACGCGGTGCCGAAGCCGGCCCTGTCGGCCATGCTGAATTCCCTGGAGCTGTTCGGGATGGGTTACAGCTGGGGCGGGTTCGAGAGCCTGATCCTGCCGGCGCGCCCCGCCGCCGTCCGCACGGCGACCCGCTGGACCGATCCCGGCACCGTTCTGCGCCTGCACGCCGGCCTGGAGAACGTGGACGATCTCATCCGGGATCTGGATGGCGCCTTCACCCGCCTCAGGGCCGCCCTGTAACGGGTGGAACCGGAGGAGCGGCACAAACACGAGGATTGGACACCATGACGGACGCCACCGCGCCCGAGGCCGCATCCGAGGCCGCATTTGAGGACGTGATCGCCGCCATCGCCTTCAACGCCGACGGGCTGGTCCCGGCCATCGCCCAGGCGGAAGGAACCGGCGAGATCCTGATGATGGCCTGGATGAACCGCGAAGCCGTTCTGGAAACGCTGCGCACGGGCCGCGTCTGCTATTGGTCGCGGTCCCGCAAGGGGTTGTGGCGCAAGGGGGAGACCTCCGGCCAGATGCAGCGGCTGAAGGATTTCCGCGTCGACTGCGACGGCGACACCGTGCTGGTGATCGTGGAGCAGGACGGCGTGGCCTGCCACACCGGGCGCCGCAGCTGCTTCTACCGCGCGCTGCGCGATGGAAAGCTCGCCATCATTCAGGACGTTGAAACCGATCCTTCGGTTCTCTACGGACACACGCATAAGTAAGACGCTAAACCTTCGCTGCAATGCGAAAAGTGTTTGATCTATGTCAACGTAGCCCGGGGCGGGAAGAGGTAGAAAGCTCTTGTCTCTAACCCTCCCTGTATTCGCCTATGCCGGGGGTTCCAATGGAACCCTCGGCTATTTTTTTGTCCAAAGTCAAAGAGGGTCGGTTGCAGCGGATTGATAAAATTATCGCAGATTGATGCAGATCAACGAAGCGGGTCGCCCGACCAGTTAAACAGTCCTTGTCTCTAACCCTCCCTGTATTCACTTAACCGGAGATCCACTGGATCTCCGGTTTTTTCTTTTGCGGGCGGCGGAGATTGGGATTGCGTTACGGGCGGTGGCGCGTGCGGGTCCAGCGCATGAGCGCTCCGATGACGGACAGCGGGACGACGATCACCGCTCCGATCAGGATGTAGGGCAGCGCCCAATGGAACATGTCCGCGGCGAGCCGGGCGATGTCCTGGATCGTCGCCCAACTGTTGGTCAGGATGCTGGCCGGATTGATGTCCAGGAAGGACAGCACCAACCCGACCACGAAGCACAGCAGAAGCGTTCTAACGACCCAACCCACCAAGACACCACCTCGTACTGACGCCGAACGGCGTGGGATTGATCATGCGCCCCGTGAAACGGCACCGGAACGGAGCCCGTTCCTTGCGGTAGATGGTTATGGCGGCGGCGCATGAGAACGCCTTAGTCCAGCCTCACGCCGACGCGTCCGGGTTATCCCCATTTTCTGTGGATAACTTTGTGGATGAGTCGCGAAGCCCGTTGGAGTGGCGACCGCTTGCCGCCATGCCCCCAAATTGGGCATGGTCATCGTGAGGCGAAACCATTGGATACACTGCAAATCGTCAGCGTTGTACCGCAACCAAAGGCTTTGCGATCCCTTTGTCTACGACAAAAGAGATATGGGGATAACTGTGTTGACCGTTTGGGAAAAGACTGCGTTTCCGCCGGCGGAAACCGGCGGAGTGCGCATGTCAATCGGGACAAGGCGGAATTGAACAGGAAGGTGGCGACCCCAGCAGGATTCGAACCTGCGACCTATCGCTTAGAAGGCGATTGCTCTATCCAACTGAGCTATGGGGCCCCGGTCCGGCTCAGAAGCGCGGACGGTCCATGCGGAAGTTGTCGGCGTAGTTGCGCGGGCGGACGCGGCGCACCGGCGCATCCTGGACCGTGTAGTCCCAGCCCTTGCGCTGGGCGAAGGCGACCGCCTCCTCCGAGGTCTCGAAACCGATGCGCACCTGGTTCAGCGTGTCGCCGGAGCTGATCCAGCCCATCAGGGGCTCCGGACGGCGCGGGGTTTCGATCTCGTACTCGAGCAACCAACGATGCGTCTTGGCACGCCCGGACTGAGTGGCCGCTTTGCTCGGCTGGTAGATCCGGACCTTCATGACGCGGCATCTCCTCTGATACGTGCGTGGTGCATCGTTCGAATTTCGTTGGTCGGGGCGCCCGGATTCGAACCGGGGGCCTCCAGTACCCAAAACTGGCGCGCTGACCAGACTGCGCTACGCCCCGACGTCGCGCAGTGGAATACACGAACCCCGCGCGGACGGCAAGACGCAGCCGCATCTATCCCGCAGGGTGGACCTTCCGTATGATGCCGCCCCTTTCGACCGCGCCGAACATCCTCCGTGAACAGCCCGTCCATGCCCCCTCCCCGTCTTGCCCTCTTCGTCTCCGGGCTGGACGACACGCCCGCCGGCCGGGCCGCCGTGGCCCTGGCCGAAGCCCTGCGGCGGCGCGGCTGCGGGCTCGATGTTGTGGCGCCGATGGGGGGCGGGACGTTGCGGGCGGCGCTGCACACCGGGATCGGCCAGATCGACCTCGCCAAGCGCCACACCGCCGGTTCGGTCCTCGCCCTCGCGCGGATCGTCGCCGAGCGGCGGCCGGTCGGGCTGGTCGGGGTGGGATCGGATGCCGGGCTTGTCGCCCTTGGCGCCGTCCGGCTGGCGCGGCAGGGCACGCCCGCGGCGGTGCTGGAGGAACCGCCGACGTCCGACGGCGTGTTGCGGCGCGCCCTGCGGGGGTGGTTGCACCCGCGCGCCGCCGCGGTGCTGCACGGCGGCGCGGACCCCGAGGCGGCGGCCCGGAGTCTCCTGGCCGCCTTCGGGCTTCCCGAGGCGATCCGTTAGCGCGAACTTCCGTTCGCTTCAGATTCACATCGCCTCATTCGCCGGCTCTCAGCGGATGCCGATGGCATCCGCCTGCCGCCAGCGGGGACGATGGTCCCGCGACAGGCGGTCTTCGGCCGCATGTGCGGCCGGGACCGCCATCGCGGTCCAATGCGGATTGCAATCCGCTTTAGCGGCGCGGCGCCGTCACTTCGTGGTGCCGAAGGCCGAATGCACCACGCGGTCGCCCGGACGGATTCCCAGGCGCGCGCTCATGCCGCCATTGATCTCCAGGATGCCCTTCACCGGACCGGCGGAGTTCACCGCGTCCAGCGACTGCGGTACGGCGTTGGCGTGGATGTTCACGATGCGGCCGTCCGCCCCGATGAAGATCATGTCGAGCGGGATCAGCGTGTTCTTCATCCAGAAGCTGGCCGGCTGCGGGCGGTCGTAGGTGAACAGCATGCCGGCGTCGGCAGCCATCTTCTCGCGGAACATCAGCCCCTGCGCCTGCTGCGCCGGGGTTTCCGCCAGCTCCACGTCGAATCGGTACTTGCCGCCGCCCGCCGTCTCGACGGTCAGGGTGGAGCGCGCGAAGCTCTCCAGCGCCGTCGCCGGCAGGGCCGACAGCAGAATCGCGGCCCCCATCAGAAGCCCGCCCAAGAGGCCACGCACAGCCCGTCCGATCATCGCGACCAACCCATCCCTTGACGTTCGAGAGCTTGGACGATGCCGCCGCGGCGCGCGCCTGTCCAGCGGCGTCTCCTTGGCGGCGTTACGCCGCCGTCCGGTCGGTGGCGGTGGTGTAGATGTCCTTGGTCAGCGGCTTGACCTGCTTGATCTGGTAGCCGGGACGGGCGCTGAATCGGCGGATGGTCCGTTCTCCCGCCTCCCGGTCGCTTTCGGCCCAGACGAGATAGTCGCGACCGCGCGCCCATTCGACGGCCAGCGGGTGCAGCGCGTCGATCTCGCCGACCTGGGTGTTGACGACGGTCACCAGCCATTCCCTGTCGGTCGGATTGCGCCGGTCGGTCAGAATCAGGAGCTGCGGCCGTTGCCTGGTCTGCGCCTCGGACAGGCGTCGCTGGATCTCCGACTGTTTGCGCCGCGCCTCGACCGTGTCGGCCATGCACTCGTCGATCTCCTTGACGAGGGTCTCCTCCTCGCGCTGGAGCCTGCGGATCGTCGCCTCCAGCTTGCCGATGGTGTCCTTGGTGGCGCGCATCCGGCTGCGGCTCTGCGCCATCTGGGCATCGACCGCCAGCAGGACGTTGCCCAGCCATGCCCCGATGGCGATGATTCCCAGGATGATGAGGAAATTGATCATCATGATGCGGGCGCCCTGATCCGGCCGGGGTTGGGGCGGCCCTGCGTCTTCTGGAACGTCTTGGTGAAGCCCATCTTGAACGGGAACGCCACCTCGACGAGCTGCCTGGCCTCCTCCGCGTTGGACGCCCAGACCTCCGCCACATTGGCGCAGCGCCAGATCGGGTTGACCTGGGACTTGTCCCCACCGGACGCGGCCTTCTCCTGGGCGACATTCACCAGGAACTTCGACAGGCCGGCCTTGGGATCGCCCACCTCATGCACGAACACCGGCGGCTGGAGGGCGATTTCCGCGATCGCCCGCTCCATCTTGCGGTTTTCGGTTTCCGCGCGGTGCTTCTCGGCGGACACCTGGTTGCGCCGCTGCACCTTGCCGTTCACCCGGTCCTGAATCTCGTGGATTTCCGAATGAAGGACGTAGATGCGGTTCTCAAGCTGGCTGATCCCCGCGGAGCGGTGCAGGAACTCGGGGAGGAAACGCTTCAGCATCATGGCGACCGGAACGGCGGCCAGCATCATCGCGGCGATGGTCAGCAGGAGCAAGGTGGTGTTGGACATCGGCGGCCGGCCCCCTCTCCCTCTCTCCAGCGTCCGGGTTCCAGCATGACGCGGCTGGTCGGATCGGCCTGCGGACAGCGCGAGTCGCGCGAATCAGGCTGGCCGATTCGTCCCAATACGTCAACTGCGTGACATACGTGAATGAAAAACTTTCCAAAGATTATCCAGTGCGGACCATCTTCGCAATTGCCGCAGCGGCAACGCGACGCACCTCCTCGCGCAGCGGGCCGGGACGCGGCGCGTCGGCAAGCGTGGTGAACCAATGCTCGGGCGGGTTGCGCCCGGCGGCGCGCGACCAGGAGAGCGCCCGCAGCACGCCCTCCGCCTCCGGCGTCGGCGGCACCGCCGGGTCGATGCCGTTCAGCACCGCCCACACTCCCGCCCAGCAGCGTCCGACGGACCAGGGATTGTAGCCGCCGCCGCCAACCACCATCAGGCGCGGCGCCAGCCCCATCAGCGCCCTCACCGCCCGCCACAGCGCGCCGTTCGACAGCTCCAGCCGGCTCAGCGGGTCTTCGGCCAGCGCGTCGGCTCCGGTCTGGATGACCAGCGCCTGGGGGCGGAACCCCCGCCCCAGCGGCAGGATCGCCGTCTCCAGAAGGTGATCCATCTCCGTGTCGTTGAACCCCGGCGGGACCGGCAGATTGAAGGCCAGGGCGCCGGGCCGGTCCTCCGCCTTGCCGGTGAAAGGCCAGCGCCCGTCCTCATGGACCGACAGGGTCAGCACCCGGTCGTCGTCGGCGAAGGCGTCCTCCACCCCGTCGCCGTGGTGGGCGTCGAGATCAACGTACAGCACCCGATCGATTCCGGAATCGAGCAGAGCCAGGATACCCAGCACCGGGGCGTTGAGGTAGCAGAAGCCGCTGGCCCGCCCCGGACGGGCGTGGTGGGTGCCGCTCGCCGGGCTGTAGACGATGCCGGCGGGCACCTCCGCCAGCAGGCGCCCGGCCAGGATGGCGGCACCGGTGCTGATGGCGGGGCGGCGGTACATCTCGGGAAAGACGGGATTCTCCAACCGGCCGAGGTTGTAGCGCTCCCCGGTGTCGGCATCCACGCGCTGGTCGGCCTCCGCGCGGTGGAGGGCGGCGATGTAGTCCGGGCTGTGGAAGCGGCCCAGCTCCTGCGGCGACGCCTGGGGGCTGTCGCGGTAGACCGCATCGGGCAGCCAGCCCATGGCGCGGCTGAGGTCGATGGCGGTGGACACCCGCGGGATGGCCAGCGGGTGCTTCGCGCCGTAGCTGGAGCCCCGGTAGATCTCGCTGCCCAGGAACAGCGGGCGGGCGGGAAATTCGTTCGGAAAATCGTTCGGCATGGGGTGGAGAGGTGGCGCGGCGGCGGCCATCCGTCAACGTCTCGTGCAAGAGGCCCCTTGTCGTGGCCGCGTGGCGATCTCTTTTCTTGAGGGGTATGGGCCTTGTGGGGGTCCGGGACATCCGCGGGGGAGGCACGGCATGGACGGTGCGTGGCGTCTGGCGGGGGTGGCCGTCGCGGTTCTTCTGGTCGGTGGCGTGGGCGCGCCGGCCCTGGCCGACACGCCGGTCGATCTGGAGCTGGTGCTGGCCGTGGACGTGTCCGGCAGCGTGGACGCGGAGGAAGGCCGCCTCCAGCGCGAGGGCTACGTCGCCGCCCTCACCGACCCGAAGATCCAGGCGGCGATCCGCGGCGGTCCCTATGGCCGCATCGCCGTCACCTACGTCGAATGGGCCGGCGACAGCTTCCAGCGCATCACCGTGCCCTGGACCCTGCTGAGCGACCACGGCAGCGTCGAGGCCTTCGCCTCCTCCATCGCCGAATCGCCCACGCTGAGCGCGCAGTGGACCTCGATCAGCGCGGCCATCGACTTCAGCGCCCGCCTGTTCAACGGCAACGGTTTCGAGGGGACGCGGCGGGTCATCGACGTGTCGGGCGACGGGGTCAACAACCGCGGGCGCCCGGTGCAATGGGCGCGCGACGAGGCGGTGGCCGCCGGGATCACCATCAACGGCCTGCCGATCCTCAACGACCGGCCCAATCCCTGGGGCGGGGCGGCGCCGACGAACCTCGACGGCTATTACGAGGAGAATGTGATCGGCGGCCCCGGTGCCTTCCTGGTGCCCGCCGTCAGCTTCGAAGCCTTCGCCGACGCCATCCTGAGCAAGCTGCTGCTGGAAATCTCCGGCCTTCCTCCCGACCCCGGAGCGGGCCGTCCCACCGGCCTCGCCAGCCGCTAGCCGGGCCGTTGCCAGATTGGCTCAACAAACATTACCTATGGATGGCCGGTCATCCGGTTCGAAACCTGCGAGCGAGACCATGCCGATCAAGACGATCCTGCTGCACATGTCGAACGACGACCGCCATTCCCAGCGGCTGGAGGTCGCCGCCGCTCTGGCCAAGCGCTTCTCGGCCTTCGTGGAGGTGCTGTTCGTCGCCACGCCGGTGTCCATGCCCGCCGCGGTGACCGGCCGCGCCGCCTCCTACGCCTACATCGCGGAGGCCACGGCCATCGCCCACGAGAAGGCGGAGCAGATCGAGCAGGAGGTGCGGCAGACCCTCAAGGACTGCTCCTACTCCTGGACGATCGAGGAAGGCGACCATGTGGAGCTGCTGGCCGCCCGCGCCGCCTATGCCGATCTGGCGCTGGTCACGCAGAGCCACGATGACGAGCGCGGCGACCGGGTGACGCTCCAGGTGCCGGACCGGCTGCCGCTGACCAGCCCCTGCCCCACGCTGGTCCTTCCCCACGCCGCGCCGCCTGCCCTGGCGATCGGACGTCACGCGGTGGTGGCCTGGAAGAACACGCGGGAGGCCGGTCGCGCCGTGCGCAACGCCATGCCGTTCCTGAAGGAGGCGGAGAAGGTCACCGTGGTCACCATCGACCCGCCGGGCCATACGCTGGACAGCGGGCGCGATCTGATGGTCTGGCTGGAGCGCCACGGCGTGCGCAGCCAGCATCAGGCCAACATCTTCCGGGGCGGCGATGTCGGCGACGTCCTGATCAGCTCCTGCCGCGAGTTGGGCGGCGATCTGCTGGTGATGGGGTCCTACGGCCACTCCCGCCTGCGCGAGATGGTCCTTGGCGGCGCCACCCGCACGGTTCTGGCGAAGCTGGAGGTGCCGGTGCTGATGTCGCACTGACGGGGAAACGCCGGGCGGCGACGGGCCGCCCGGCGGATCGGACCTGGAGCTAGGTTCTGTTCTCAAAGGCTGTGAGGGTTTGGCTGTGCCCTGTTGAAGGGGGATGGCACGATCTGAACTGAGCGATGAGCAGCTTCAGCATTTGCTGGAGTTGCTTCCGCCGGAACGCCCGTGGACGGGCCGGCCGGCGCGGGACCTGGAGCGCACCGTGCGGGCGATCCTGTGGGTGAACCGCACCGGCTCGCCCTGGCGCGATCTTCCGGCCGAGTACGGTCCCTGGCAGACGGCGGCCAACCGCTTCTACCGCTGGCGCAAGGCCGGGGTATGGGAGCGCGTGTTGGAACTGGTTCAGGCCGAGGCGGATGAGGCCGGCAAGTTGGACTGGAGCCTGCACCAAGTCGACAGCACAGTGGTCCGCGCCCACCAGCACGCCGCCGGCGCAAAAGGGGGCAGTTGAACCAAGCGCTTGGCCGCTCGCGCGGCGGCTTCTCAACCAAGATCCACCTGCGCGCCGACCGCCACGGCCAACCGCTCGCTTTCGTGCTGAGCCCCGGTCAAGCCGCCGACCAGAGCGCGTTGACGGTGCTGATGGAGGCGGTCGCAGTGCGCCGAGTGGCAGGTGGACGACCGCGGGAAAGACCCGAGCGCGTGGTCGCTGACCGCGCCTACTCCAGCCAAGCCATCCGCCGCTACCTGCGTCGGCGCGGGATCGGGGCGGTGATCCCACAGCCCTCCAGCCAGAAGCCCTGTGCTCTGGTGGATTGGGCCGCCTATCGCTCCCGCAACGCCATCGAGCGCCTGATCAACCGCCTCAAACAGTTCCGTCGCATCGCCACCCGATACGAGAAACTCGCCGCCAACTACCTCGCCATGGTCCACATCGGGGCTATCCGACTATGGCTCAGGGTTTGAGAACAGGACCTAGAGGAAGAACACCCAGGTCACCAGAACGAACAGCGGCACCAGGATGCCGCAGGACCACAGCATGTAGCCGAAGAAGCTCGGCATCGCCACGCCGCGCTCCTCCGCGATGGCCTTGACCATGAAGTTCGGCGCGTTGCCGATGTAGGTGTTGGCGCCCATGAACACCGCGCCCGCCGAAATGGCCGCCAGGGTCACGGCGAGGTCGGTCATCAGCACCTGCGCGTCGCCGCCCGCGGTGTTGAAGAAGATCAGATAGGTCGGCGCGTTGTCGAGGAAGCTCGACAGGATGCCCGCCGCCCAGAAATAGGCCGCCGGCACCGGCTGGCCGTCTTGGTTCACCGCCGCGATGATGGCGCCCAGAGCCCCGTCCGTGCCCGCCCGCAGGATGGCGATGGCCGGGATGATGGTCAGGAAGATGGCCGCGAACAGCTTCGCCACCTCCAGGATCGGCCCCCAGGTGAAGGCGTTCAGGCGGCGGCTGCGCGCGCTGGTCAGCATCAGCGACAGGCCGGTGATGCCGAGAAGCAGCAGGTTGCTGACGATCGTCTCCAGCGGCACGTGGATGTGGTGGATCTCCACCCCCACCCCCGGATGCCAGACGCCGCTCAGCAGGACGGCGCCGACGATGGCGACGAGCAGGAGCAGGTTCACCGCCCCCTCGATCCGCACCGGCTCGCGCTCGTGCACGCCCTCGATCAGCGGGTGCTTGCCGGGGTCCTTGGTGTGCAGATAGAGGTCGACCACGAAGTAGATCGCCAGCAGGCAGCCGGCCACCAGGATCATCGGCCAGAACAGGTGGACGGTCGGCCAGAAGAAGCTGACCCCCTTCAGGAAGCCCAGGAACAGCGGCGGATCACCCAGCGGCGTCAGGGAACCGCCGACGTTCGACACCAGGAAGATGAAGAAGACGACGGTGTGCACCTTGTGCCGCCGGTGCTCGTTGGCGCGGATCAGCGGGCGGATCAGCAGCATCGAGGCGCCGGTCGTTCCCATCAGGCTCGCCAGCAGCGTGCCCAGCCCGAGACCCAGCGTGTTCGCCAGCGGCGTTCCCACCAGGGTGCCGGCGATCCGCACGCCGCCCGCCACGGTGAACAGGGCGGTCAGCAGCACGATGAAGGGGATGTATTCGAGAAGCAGCGTGTGCAGCAGCTCGTAGGTGGCGAGCCCCGCTCCGAAGGTCAGCGCGAAGGGCAGCAGGAAGGCGATGGCCCAGCCGGCGGCGACCTTGCCGAAATGATGGTGCCAGAAGGACGGCGCCAGCAGCGGCATCAGGGCGATGGACAGCAGAATCCCGACGAAGGGAATCACCCAGAAGACGTTCAGGTCGCGCCCGTCGAGATGCGGGGCGCCCGCCGCCTCAGCCGCCAGGGCCAGCCCCGGCAGTCCGGCGACGGCGAGGCCCGCCAGGGCGGCCAGGGAGCGGGTGAGATGTCGGGTCGGTCGGGCGTCGGTCATCATACGCATTCGGCTGTAATATCAGTTGCGGGATTATGCGTCCCTCAATGGCTTAAGCCAAGCCGGAACGGCCCTTCGGAATTCCCGCGACCGCCTTGCGGGATTAACGTGGCTTCAGCCGCAGGGTTTGAATTCCAGGGGACTCGGGACCGGGCCGGCGATCCAGCCGTGAAGCGGGCGGCACGCCCCGCCCGCGCAAAGCCTGTGGTCCGGCGTGAAGGACGAGGCGGCCAGGACCAGCAGTTCCAGCGGCGGCACCGCCGGCACCCAGACCCACCAGCCATCGTCCAGGCGGGCGCCCACCGGCGGCTCCATCCCGGCGCCCGTGCCCTTCACGCGGGCTTCGGTCAAAACGAGACGCCCGCCCTCGATGCGCCAGTCCTCCCGCCACTCGGTCTTTTCCACCGAATGGGTCCAGGACAGGGTAAAGGCCGGACCCGGCAGGGCGGCGAGAACCGCCCCGCCGAGCGCCGACAGGCACAAGGCCACGCTCATGCCGTCCTGCTCATGCCGCTTCCTTCATGCCGGGGCGCTGGTCCGCCCCAGGCGGCGCAGGCGGCGCAGGCGGTGGCGCTGCCACAGCAGGAAGGCCGCCGTCATGACGAATCCGGCCTCGTCCGTCACCGGCAGGGACAGGACGAACAGGAAAGCCGCCGCCGCCGCGAACACCCGCTCCGCCCAGTTCATCGGCGTCCAGAAATAGCCGATGGTCGCCGCCCCCCAGAGGCCGACGGAAATCAGCGCCTTGAACAGGACGTAGGCCACGGCCAGCGGGTCGTCGGTCTGGAGCATCAGCGCCGGGTCGTACACCGCCATGAAGGGCACGACATAGCCCGCCATGGCGACGCGGGTGGCGATCCAGCCGATCTCCATGTGCCCCGCCCGGCAGATCGACGAGGCGGCCAGCGCCGCCAGCGCCACCGGCGGGGTCAGGTCCGCCATGATGCCGAAGTAGAAGACGAACATGTGCGAGACGATCAGCGGAACGCCCATCTGCAGCAGGGCCGGCGCCGCGATGGCCGCGGTGATGATGTAGTTCGCCGTGGTCGGCAGGCCGGTGCCCAGGACGATGCAGGCCAGCATGGTCAGCAGCAGCGCGATCAGCAGATTGCCGCCCGACAGATCCATGATGGTCGAGGCGAAGCTGGAGGCCAATCCGGTCAGGGTGAGGATGCCGATCAGCACGCCGACCAGCGCGCAGGCCACGCCCACCCCGACGGCGTTCTTGGCGCCGTCGGCGAGGCTCTGCACCAGCAGCGCCAGCGTCTCCCGCCCGCCCTTCAGCACCAGGCAGGGCAGGATCAGCAGACCGACGATGGCGAAGGCCAGATGCTCCGTCCGCAGCCCCATCCGCCACAGCGCCGCGGCGATCAGGCCGAGAACGACCCAGAAGCCGACGCGCAGGACCGTCGGGCCGATGAAGCCGACGATCCGCGTGCCGAGGATCAGCGCGACGGTCAGGGCGATGCCGATCACCCCGGCGAACAGCGGCGTGAAGCCGGAGAACAGCAGATAGACCAGCGCCGCCAGCGGCAGGATCAGGTACCAGCTTTCCTTCAGCGCGCGGAGGACGCTGGGGCACTGGTCCTTCGGCAGGCCGACGAGGTTGTGCTTGCCGGCCTCCAGATGGACCATCCAGAAGGCGCTGCCGAAATAGAGGATGGCCGGGATCGCCGCGGCGATGGCGATGTCGCTGAAGGGGACGCCGATGGTCTCCGCCATGATGAAGGCCGCCGCCCCCATGACCGGGGGCATGATCTGCCCGCCCATGCTGGCCGTCGCCTCCACCGCCCCGGCGAAGGCCGGGCGGTAGCCGAAGCGCATCATCAGGGGGATGGTGAACTGGCCGGTGGTCAGCACGTTCGCGACGCCCGAGCCGTTGATCGTCCCCATGAAGCCGGAGGAGATGACCGCCACCTTCGCCGGGCCGCCCTTGGCATGGCCGACGAGGCCGAGCGACACGTCGTTGAACAGCTTGATCATGCCGGCGCGCTCCAGGAAGGCGCCGAACAGGATGAACAGGAAGATGAAGGTCGCCGACACGAAGGTGGGCGTGCCGTAGATGCCCTCGGTCGAGAGGTACAGGTTGTCGATGACCTGATCGATGTCGTAGCCGCGGTGGGCCAGCCCGAAGGGAAGATGGCGCCCGAACAGCGCGTAGGGGATGAAGACGCCGCACATGATCGGCAGCGCCCACCCCATGATCCGCCGCGCCCCCTCGAACACCAGCGCGATGGTCAGCGCGCCGACGATGAGGTCCGTGGTGTTCGGGTCGCCCGCCCGCTGGATGAGATCGACCTCGAAAACGTAATGGTAGAGGCCCAGTGCGAAGGCGCCCAGGCCGAGCAGCCAATCGTACCAGGGCACGCTGCGCCGTTCCGCCTCCTGCCGGAAGCCGAACAGGGTGAAGGTCATCAACAGCAGGAAGCCGACATGGACCGACCGCACGACCATGCTGGACAGCGGGTTGAAGGCCGCCGTCCAGATCTGGAACAGCGAGAAGGCGACGGCGATGGCGAAGACGGCCTTGCCCGCCACGCCTTCGAAGGCCACGACCGTGGAGGGATTCTCGCGGTCGATGGCCTGGCGGATTTTATCGTCCGCCGGTTGGGGTGAAGCGCTCATCGCACGGGGGTTCCGGGACGACGCGGCGCGCTTACATCAGGCCTTTTTCCTTGTAGAACTTCTCGGCTCCCGGATGCAGCGGCACCGGCGACTGGAGGGTGGTGGCGTCGAGCTTGATCTGCTTGGCGGCGGCGTGGGCCGCACCCATCGCGTCGAGATTCTCGAACATCGCCTTGGTCATCGCATAGACCGCGTCGTCCGACACGCCGGCGTGGGTGACCAGCAGGTTGCGCACCGCCGCGGTCGGCACCGGATCGCCCTGGCCGCTGTAGCTGTTGGGCGGGATGGTCTCCGCGATGTAGGCGGGGTCGCCGACCTTCTGGATCACGTCGGCCGGGATCGACACGATGGTGATCTCCTGCGAGGTCGCCAGATCCTTGATCGCCGCCACGCCGAGGCCCGCGGAGATCAGCGTCGCGTCGAGCTGCCGGTTCTTGATCAGGTCCACCGATTCGGCGAAGGGCAGATACTCGGTCTTGGCGAAGTCCTTGTAGCCCAGCCCGGCGGCGGCGAAGATCGCGCGGGCGTTCAGCTCCGTCCCCGATTTCGGCGCGCCGACCGACACGCGCTTGCCCTTCAGGTCGGCCAGCGTCTTCACGCCGGAATCCTTGCTGGCGACGATCTGGATGTAGTTCGGGTAGATGGCGGCGACGGTGCGCAGCTTGGTCAGCTTGGTCTTGAAGCCGGCCTCCTCGTCGCCCTTCCAGGCGCCGCTCAGCGAATCGCCGAGCGAGAAGGCAATCTCGCCGCGCTCCGACTGGAGGAGGTTCAGGTTCTCGACCGAGGCCTTGGTCGCCTGGACCGTGACCTTGGCCCCCGGAATGGCCTTGCCGTAGATGCCGGACAGCGCCACGCCCAGCGGGTAGTAGACGCCGCTGGTGCCGCCGGTCAGGACGGTGACGAACTGCTCGGCCTGGGCCGGCAGCGCGGTGAGCATGCAGACGCCGACCGCGGCCAGAAAACGCTTCATTCGACTTCCCTCCCAAAAGGCTGTCCGTTGCGGATCGTTCGTAAGACGCTTTGGTTTGCGCCGGATTGTTGGCTATCCTAACTTGTGGGCGGTGGGTCCGCCAGTCCGTAGGAACCGATAGACGCGCGGCGGTTCGGCACGAGCACTCTCCCTTCGGAGGAGGCCGAACGGTGTCTTGACCGGAAAGGACGACGACCCCCTATCCTTGTTCCGGTTGGTCCTGCGCCACACTTTATCCCGCAGAGTTGGAAGAACCGTCGAAAGAAGCGTCGCGAAGGTCCGGGGCTGCAAAACGTCACCAAACAATGGGAGGACAGCGGATGCCGTGTACCGTTTCCATGACCGTCAACGGAAAGGCGGTCTCGCGCGAGGTGGAGGAGCGGACCCTGCTGGTCACCTTCCTCCGCGACCAGATCGGCCTGACCGGCACCCATGTCGGCTGCGACACCAGCCAGTGCGGTGCCTGCGTCGTCCATGTGGACGGGCGGTCAGTGAAGTCCTGCACCATGCTGGCCGCCCAGGCCGACGGCGCCGCGGTCACCACCATCGAGGGGCTGGCGGCGGCGGACGGCACGCTGCACCCGATGCAGGCCGCCTTCCGCGAGCATCATGGCCTGCAGTGCGGCTTCTGCACGCCGGGCATGGTGATGAGCGCCGTCGATCTGGTGACGGCCAACCCCTCTCCCAGCGAGCACGAGGTCCGCGAGGGGCTGGAGGGCAACATCTGTCGCTGCACCGGCTACCACAACATCGTCAAGGCGGTGATGGCCGGGGCGGAAGCGATGCAGGGCGGCACGATGAAGGCCGCCGCCGAATAACGGGCGGAAGCAAGGCTCACATGGGAGGAACACGAAGATGGCGAACCCCACCGGCATCGGCGCTTCCGTGCGCCGGCGCGAGGACGCGCGCTTCCTGACCGGGCGCGGCACCTACACCGACGACATCAACCGGCCCGGCCAGACCCACGCGGTCTTCGTCCGGTCCCCCTACGCCCACGCCCGCATCACCGGCATCGACGCGGCCGAGGCCATGCAGGCCCCCGGCGTGATCGCCGTGCTGACCGGCGCCGACATGGAGGCCGACAAGGTCGGCAGCCTGCCCTGCGGCTGGCAGATCCATTCCAAGGACGGTTCCCCGATGAAGGAGCCGCCGCACTTCCCCATCGCCCGCGACCGGGCGCGCTACGTCGGCGACGCCGTCGCCGTGGTGATCGCCGAGACGCGCGAGCAGGCGAAGGACGCCGCCGAGCTGGTGATGGTCGATTACGAGGAGCTGCCGGCGGCGGTGACCTCGCTGAAGGCGCTGGAGGGCGGCGCGCCGCTGGTCCATGACGACGTCGGCGGCAACCTCTGCTTCGACTGGCATCTGGGCGACGCGGCGGCGGTGGACGCGGCCTTCGCACAGGCGGCCCATGTCGCCAAGCTCGATCTGGTCAACCAGCGGCTCATCCCCAACGCGATGGAGCCGCGGGCGGCCCTCGGCGAGTACGACCGGGCGACCGGCGAGCACACGCTGACCACCACCAGCCAGAATCCGCACGTCATCCGTCTGCTGATGGGCGCCTTCGTGCTGGGCATCCCGGAGCACAAGCTGCGCGTCGTCGCCCCCGACGTCGGCGGCGGCTTCGGCTCCAAGATCTTCCATTACGGGGAGGAGGCCGTCGTCACCTGGGCGGCGAAGAAGGTCGGACGCCCGGTGAAATGGACCGCCGAACGCTCCGAGAGCTTCCTGACCGATGCCCATGGCCGCGACCATGTCAGCCACGCCGAGCTGGCGATGGACCAGGACGGCAATTTCCTGGCTCTGCGCGTCGCGACCATCGCCAACATGGGCGCCTATCTGTCGACCTTCGCGCCGTCGATCCCGACCTACCTCTACGCCACGCTGCTGGCCGGCCAGTACAAGACCCCGGCGATCTACGCCGAGGTGAAGGCGGTCTTCACCAACACCGTGCCGGTGGACGCCTACCGCGGCGCCGGCCGTCCCGAGGCCTGCTACCTGATCGAGCGGCTGGTCGAGGTCGCCGCCGCCGAGACGGGCATCGACAAGACGGAGCTGCGCCGCCGCAACTTCGTGCCGGCCAGCGCCATGCCCTACCAGACCCCGGTGGCGCTGCAGTACGACACGGGCGACTTCGCCAAGAATCTCGACATCGCCCTGCCCCTGGTCGATTACGACGGCTTCGCGGCGCGCAAGGCCGAGTCCGCCCGGCGCGGCAAGCTGCGCGGCATCGGCTTCGCCACCTACATCGAGGCCTGCGGCATCGCGCCGAGCAACGTCGCGGGGGCGCTGGGCGCGCGGGCGGGGCTGTATGAATCGGCGGAGGTGCGCTTCCACCCGACCGGCTCGGTGACGGTCTTCACCGGCTCCCACAGCCATGGCCAGGGGCACGAGACGACCTTCGCGCAGCTCGTCTCCGAGCGCTTCGGCGTGCCGATCGACAATGTCGAGATCGTCCACGGCGACACCAGCAAGATCCCCTTCGGCATGGGCACCTACGGCTCGCGCTCGCTGGCGGTCGGCGGGTCGGCCATCGTCAAGGCGATGGACAAGGTGGAGCGCAAGGCCAAGAAGATCGCCGCCCACATGCTCGAGGCCGCCGAGACCGACATCGAGGTGAAGGACGGACGCTTCGTCGTGGCCGGCACCGACAAGGCCCTGACCATCGGCGACATCGCCCTGCAGGCCTACGTCCCGCACAACTTCCCGCTCGACGAGCTGGAGCCGGGGCTGGACGAGCAGGCCTTCTACGACCCGAAGAACTTCACCTACCCCAACGGCTGCCACGTCTGCGAGGTGGAGATCGACCCCGACACCGGCGTGGTCCAGGTGGTCAGCTTCGCCGCCGTGGACGATTTCGGGCGGGTCATCAACCCGCTGATCGTCGAGGGGCAGGTCCATGGCGGGCTGGTCCAGGGCATCGGGCAGGCGCTGTACGAGAACTGCGTCTACGACGAGGATTCGGGCCAGCTCATCACCGGGTCCTACATGGACTACTGCATGCCGCGGGCGGACGATGTGCCGTCCTTCACGGTGCGCTACCACGAGGACCAGCCCTGCACCCACAACCCGCTGGGCGTGAAGGGCTGCGGCGAGGCCGGGACCATCGGCGCCTCGGCCGCCGTGATGAACGCGGTGGTGCACGCCCTGTCCGAGTACGGCGTCACCCATCTCGACATGCCGGCGACCCCGGAGCGGGTCTGGCAGGCGATCCGGCGCCACACCCCCGCCCAGGCGGCCGAGTAAGAGGGAGGAGACATCATGTACGCCTTCACCTATCACCGCCCCAAGAGCGTCGCCGACGCCGTCGCCCTGCAGGGCCAGTTCGAGGACCCCAAGCTGCTGGGCGGCGGGCAGACGCTCCTGCCGACTCTCAAGCAGCGCCTCGCCCGGCCGAGCGACCTGATCGACCTCGGCCAGATCCCGGAGCTTCAGGGCATCCGGGAGGAGGCCGGCGGCCTGACCGTCGGCGCCTTCACCCGCCACGCCCAGGTGGCCCATTCCGACGTCGTGCAGCGCGTCATCCCGGCGCTGGCCAGCCTCGCCGAAGGCATCGGCGACCGGCAGGTGCGCAACATGGGCACGCTCGGCGGGTCGATCTGCAACGCCGACCCCTCCGCCGACTACCCGGCCGCGGTCGTCGCGCTGAAGGCGACGGTGCGGACCGACCGGCGGGAGATCGCCGGCGACGACTTCTTCACCGGCATGTTCGAGACGGCGCTGGAGCCCGGTGAGATCGTCACCGCCGTGCATTTCCAGAAGCCCGACAAGGCCGCCTACGCCAAATTCCGCAACCCGGCCAGCCGCTACGCCATCGTCGGCGTCTTCGTGGCCGTGTTCGGCAGCGAGGTGCGCGTGGCGGTGACCGGCGCCGGCCCGTCCGTCTTCCGGGCGGACGACATGGAGGCGGCGCTGGCCCAGGACTTCCGCGCCGACGCCCTGAACGGCGCGTCGGTGTCGGCGGACGGGCTGAACGCCGACATCCACGCCAGCGCCGACTACCGCGCCCATCTGGTGCGGGTGATGGCCCGGCGCGCGGTGGAGGCGTGTGGGTAAGGCCCTTAACCTCTAAAGTTCCCTCTCCCCTCTGGGGAGAGGGTCAGGGTGAGGGGGGTGTGCTTTTGCCAGACTTCCCATTCTTGCCAGACTTCCCATAAGCACATCCCCCTCACCGGCTCTCAGCGGATGCCGTAGACATCCGTCTGCCGCCGTCAGCGCTGGCCTTCGGCCAGCGCGAATGGCCCTCCGGGCCACCCTCTCCCCGGAGGTGAGAGGGCTACCGCACCTTGCAAGGCACTCCGCCCACCATGTCCAACACCCTCCCCGCTTCCGTCGATGCCACGCTGGACCTGCTGCGGCGGGGGAACTACGTCGCCGACCGGTCCCTGGCGACGGCGCTGTACCTCGCGCTGAAGCTGCGGCGCCCGCTGTTCCTGGAGGGCGAGGCCGGGGTCGGCAAGACCGAGATCGCCAAGGTGCTGTCCGCCACGCTGGGCCGGCGCCTGCTGCGGCTGCAATGCTACGAGGGGCTGGACGTCGCCGCGGCGGTCTATGAGTGGAACTACGCCCGGCAGATGATGGAGATCCGGCTGGCCGAGGCGTCGGGCGACCGCGACCGGGACGCGCTCGCCGCCGACCTCTTTTCCGAGCGCTTCCTCATCAAACGTCCGCTGCTCCAGGCGCTTGAGCCAGATCCGGCCGGGGCGCCCGTCCTGCTGATCGACGAGCTGGACCGCACCGACGAGCCGTTCGAAGCCTATCTCCTCGAAATCCTTTCCGACTTCCAGGTCTCGATCCCGGAGTTCGGCACGGTCACGGCGCCGGAGCCGCCCATCGTCATCCTGACCTCCAACCGCACCCGCGAGATTCACGACGCGCTGAAGCGGCGCTGCTTCTACCACTGGGTCGATTACCCCAACGCCGAACGCGAACGCGCCATCCTGGCGGTGAAGGCGCCGGAGGCCGACGCGCGGCTGGCCGCCCAGGTCGTCGGCGTCGTGCAGAGCCTGCGCGGGATGGACCTCTACAAGGCGCCGGGCGTCGCGGAGACTCTGGACTGGGCGCAGGCGCTGGTCGAACTGAACCAGCTGGAACTGGAACCCTCCGTCATCAACGACACGCTGGGCACGCTGCTGAAGTACCAGGACGACATCGCCCGCATCCAGGGCAGCGAGGCCGCGCGCATCCTGGCCCAGGTCAAGACGGAACTCGCCGCCTCCACGGCGCGGTGAGCAGACGATGCAAGGCGGCCTCGCCATCAACCTGATGCATTTCGCCCGCGCGCTGCGGGCGGCGGGTCTGCCGGTCGGACCGGGCAAACTGCTCCAGGCCGTCGAGGCGGTGGAGGCGGTGGGGATCGGCAACCGGGCGGATTTCTATTGGGCGCTGCACGCCGTCTTCGTGAACCGGCGCGACCAGCGGGAGGTCTTCGACCAGGCCTTCCACGTCTTCTGGCGCAACCCGGACATCCTGAAGCGGATGATGGGGCTGATGCTGCCGACCATCCGCACGGAGTCGCCGGACAGCCAGGACCCGCTGTCCCGCCGCGTCGCCGACGCGCTGCGCGGCACCGCGCCGGAGGCCGAGGGGCCGGAGAAGTCGGAGATCGAGGTGGACGCCGCCTTCACCGTTTCAGCCCAGGAACGGTTGCAGGAGAAGGACTTCGAGAAAATGTCGGCGGCGGAAATGGCCGAGGCCAAGCGCATGCTCGCCCGCATCGCCCTGCCGGTGGCCGAGGTGACGACCCGCCGCCATCGCCCCGACCCGCAGGGGCCGCGCGTGGACCCGCGGGCGACGCTGCGGCGGATGCTGCGCTCCGGCGGGGACTTGGCCGATCTGGCGCGGCGCAGCCGCCGCACGCGGCCGCCGCCGCTGGTGGTGCTGTGCGACATCTCCGGCTCCATGACGCGCTATTCGCGGATGCTGCTGCATTTCATGCACGCGGTCAGCAACGACCGCGACCGGGTGCACAGCTTCGTCTTCGGCACCCGCCTGACCAACATCACCCGCCATCTGCGGCACAAGGACGTGGACGTGGCGCTGGACGCCGTGTCGGCGGCGGTGGCCGACTGGTCGGGCGGAACGCGCATCGGCACGGCGCTGCATGCCTTCAACCGGATCTGGGCGCGCCGGGTCCTCGGCCAGGGGGCGGTGGTTCTGCTCATCACCGACGGGCTGGACAGGGATGCCGGCGAGGGGCTTGCGGTGGAGGCCGAACGCCTGCACAAGAGCTGCCGCCGTCTGGTCTGGCTGAACCCGCTCTTGCGGTGGGAGGGGTTCGCACCAAAATCCAGCGGTATCCGGGCCTTGTTGCCGCATGTGGACGACTTCCGCCCGGTCCACAACCTGAACAGTCTGGCCGGGCTCGCCGACGCGCTGAACCGCGACGGGCCGCGACGGGCCGAAAGCCTGCGCAAGTGGCTGAAGGAGGCCGCATGAAAGACGATATTCTGGAGCAGGCCGCGGGCTGGCGCGCGGAGGGCCGCAAGGTGGCCCTGGCGACGGTGGTCGCCACCTGGGGGTCCTCCCCCCGCCCGGTGGGCAGCCAGATGGCGGTGGACGACGCCGGTTCGATGATCGGCTCGGTCTCCGGCGGCTGCATCGAGGGGGCCGTGGTGCACGAGGCGCGCAAGACCATGGAGGACGGCGAGCCCCGGATGATCTCCTTCGGGGTCAGCAACGAAATGGCCTGGGAGGTCGGGCTGGCCTGCGGCGGGCGGGTGCAGGTCTATGTCGAGGCCGTGGAATGAAGCGCGACATCACCGAACGGCTGCTGGCCGCCCGCAAGGCCGGGCGTCCCGTGGCCCTGGTCACCGACCTCGGCACCGGCCTGCAGACGCTGGTCTACGAGGACGCCGTCCACGGCGGCTTCGGGCTGGAGGCCGACCGTCTGGCGGAGGTCCGGGAACGGCTGCGCCAGGATCGTTCCGGCCTCATCACCGATCCGGAGGACGAGGAGGACGGCGCCCAGCTGTTCGTTCAGACCCACAACCCGCCGCTTCGCCTGCTGGTGGTCGGCGCCGTGCACATCGCCCAGGCGCTGGCCCCCCTCGCCGCGCTGACCGGCTACGCCGTCACGGTCATCGACCCGCGCGGCTCCTTCGCCACGGAATCGCGCTTTCCCGGCGTCTCCCTGCACGATTCCTGGCCGGACGAAGCCTTGACGGATCTGAAGATCGACAATCGGACCGCCGTGGTGACCCTGACCCACGACCCCAAGCTGGACGACCCGGCCCTGTTGGTGGCCCTGCGCTCCCCGGCCTTCTACGTCGGCTCGCTCGGCAGCCGGCGCACCCACGCCAAGCGGCTGGAGCGGCTGATGGAGCAGGGCGTGACCGACGCGGAGCTGGCGCGCATCCACGCCCCGGTCGGGCTGGACATCGGCGCCGTGACCCCGGCGGAGATCGCCCTGTCGGTCATGGCCCAGATCACCGCCGTGCGGCGCAAGGCCGGCGCGGCCTGACAGGAGTTCATCGCCATGTTTTTCGGCCCGCTGCCCTTGCGGGAGCTGGAGGGCGCCATCCTGGCGCATTCGGTCCGCCGCGGCTCCGTCAGCTTCAAGAAGGGCCGCATCCTCAGCGCCGAGGACGTGACGGCGCTGCGCGACGCCGGCCTCACGACGGTGACCGCCGCCAAGCCCGGCCCCGACGATGTGGGGGAGGACGCGGCGGCGGCCCGCATCGCCGCCGCCCTGAAGGGGCAGGAGATCACCGTCGGCGCCGCCTTCACCGGCCGCGTCAATCTGTTCGCGGAATCGCGCGGCCTGTTCGTTCCGGATGTCGAACGGATCAACGCGCTGAACCTCATCGACGAAAGCGTAACGGTCGCCACCCTGCCCGCCTTCGCGCCGGTCGAGCCCGGCCAGATGGTCGCCACGGTCAAGATCATCCCCTTCGCCGCCCCCCGCGGCGCCGTGGAGGGGGCGGAGGTCGAAGCGTCCGCCGGGATGCCGGCGCTGCGCGTCGCCCCCTTCCGTCCGCTGACCGCCGCGCTGATCCAGACCCGCCTGCCCGGCGTGAAGGACAGCGTCCTCGACAAGACCGTGGCCGTGACGCGGAACCGTCTGGAGGCGATGGGCGGGCGGCTGGTCCGCGATTCGCGCTGCTACCATGGGGAGGCGGCTCTGGCCGACGCCATCGCGGCGGCGGGGCGCGTCGATCTGCTGCTGATCGCCGGGGCCTCCGCCATCACCGACCGGCGCGACGTGCTGCCGGCGGGCATCGAGCGGGCGGGCGGCGTGATCGAGCATTTCGGCATGCCGGTCGATCCCGGCAACCTGCTGCTGCTGGCCCGCATCGGCGAGACGCCGGTGCTCGGCCTGCCCGGCTGCGCGCGGTCGCCCAAGCTGAACGGCTTCGACTGGGTGCTTCAGCGCATCGCCGCGGGCATTCCGGTGCCGCGGGCCGACGTCATGCGCATGGGCGTGGGCGGCCTGCTGGCCGAGATTCCCAGCCGCCCCCTGCCCCGCGCCGGCGCCGTCGCGGTGGAGCCGCCGCGGGCGCCGCGCATCGCCGCGCTGGTGCTGGCCGCCGGACGGTCGAGCCGGATGGGCGGCAGCAACAAGCTGCTGGCCGATGTCGGCGGGGAGCCGCTGGTCGTCCGCACGGTCGAAGCGGTGCTGGCCTCGCAGGCCAAGCCGGTGGTGGTGGTGACCGGCCACATGGCGGAGGCGGTGTCCGCGCCGCTGGCCGGACGCCCGCTGACCATCGTCCACAACCCGTCCTTCGCCGACGGGCTCAGCGCCTCGCTGCGCGCCGGGCTGGCCGCCCTGCCGGCGGATGTGGATGGGGTGGTGGTGTGCCTCGGCGACATGCCGCGCGTCACGCCGCAGGCCATCGACCGGCTGATCGCCGCCTACAACCCGCTGGAGGGCCGGACCGTCTGCGTCCCGACCGTCCAGGGCAAGCGCGGCAACCCGGTCCTGTGGGACCGCGGCTTTTTCGCGGAGATGGCGAAGCTGACCGGCGATGCCGGCGCCAAGACCCTGCTGACCACCCACGCCGATCAGGTGGTGGAGGTGCCGGTGGAGGACGGCGGCATCCTCTATGACGTGGACACGCCGGAGCTTCTGGCGGAACTGCGCGGGTAAGGCTCAGGCGGCCCGTTCGATCACCAGATCCAGCCAGCGGCGGGAGATCGTCCGGGCGACCGTCCCGGCGGCGGGCAGATGCCGCTCCAGCGCGGCGTCCAGCCCGTCGAGGACGGCCCGGTTGCGCTCCCGCGAGTCGACGCCGAACTTCTCCGCCCAGCCGCGGACGATGGCGGCGTCGGCCTCCGGGTGGAACTGGAAGGCGTAGAGGTTGCGGCCGAGCCGGAAGGCCTGACGCATGCAGGCGTCGCTCCAGGCCAGCGGCACGGCGCCTTCGGGAAACTCGAAGGTGTCGTAGTGCCACTGCACCATGTGCAGTTCCGGCGCCAGCCCGCCGAGCAGCGGATCGTCCGAAGCGGCGTCGAACAGCCGGACCGCGCCCACGCCGATCTCCGCCACCGAATGGCGGTAGACGCGGGCGCCGAAGGCACGGGCAGCCAACTGCGCCCCAAGGCAGATGCCCATCACCGGGCGCTCCTCCGCCGCGAAGGCGCGGATCAGTTCCATGACCCGCGAAAAGTGCGGCCCCTGCGCGTCGTTCCAGGCGTCCTGCGGTCCGCCGAGAACCAGCAGCCCGTGATAACCCTCCGGCGTGGCGGGCAGCGCCTCCCCCTCGTCCGCGGCGACGGTGACCAGCGTCGCGCCGAACTCGGCCAGCGCGTTCCCGACGAGTCCGGCGGGGGCGTTTCGGTTGTTCTGGACGACCAGGATGCGCATGGAGGGGCCATGTCGGTTGGAGCGGAGTCCGCGGGGCGGATGCTCCGTTCATGAGCGGCGGTGGCGGCGAAATCAAGCGGTGCAAGGCGGCTATGCGCCGCGCCGCGGGACAGCGTAGAGTGCGAAGACGCGAAGGAAGCCTTTCAACTTCCCCAGGGAGACGAGATCGATGCTGACCCGGATTCGCACGCTGGCGGGGGCCGCCGCCCTCGCCGGCACCCTGCTTTTCCCTGCTCTGGCCGTGGCGCAGAACGGCACGCTGACCTTCCTGCATTTCAACGACATCTACGAGATTTCCCCGGTGAAGGGCCGCGGCGGCTTCGCCCCCCTGATGACGGTGCTGAAGGCGGAGCGCGAGCGCAACGCCGGCGCGCTGACGACGGTCGGCGGCGACTTCCTTTCTCCGTCCCTTCTGTCGGGAACGACGCGGGGCGCGCAGATGCCCGCCCTGTTCAACGCCATGGGCGTGGACGTCGTCGGCTTCGGGAATCACGAGTTCGACTTCGGGACGGAGGTGCTGAAGGCCCGCATCGCCGAATCGAAGTTCCCCTGGGTCGGCACCAACATCGCCGGGCCGGACGGTCAGCCGCTCCCCGGCTCGGTCGCCACCTGGACGAAGACGGTCGGCGACGTCAAGGTCGGCTTCCTCGGCGTCCTCACTCCGGAAACCGCGCATCTGTCCGGCGGCGGGGCGGAGGCGACCTTCACCAACGTGCAGGCCGCCGCGGCCCTGGCGGTGAAGGCGCTGCGCGACGAGGGGGCGAACGTCGTCGTCGCGCTCACCCACCAGACCATCACGGAAGACCGCGATCTGGCCGTCAAGGTGAAGGGCATCGACCTCGTGCTGGGCGGCCACGACCACGATCCGATCAGCTTCTACGAGGGATCGACCCTGATCCTGAAGGCCGGGGCGGACGGCCACTATCTCGGCGTCATCGATCTGGCGGTCAGCACCAAAGCCACCGACAAGGGGCCGGCGACCACCGTGTCGCCCGCCGGCTGGCGCTTCGTCACAACCGCCGGGGTGGCTTCGGACGCGGAGGTCGGCGCTCTGGTCAAGCGCTACACCGACCAGCTCGACGCCACGCTGGCCGGGGTGATCGGGCGGACGGAGACCGACCTGGACAGCCGCAAGGACGTCGTCCGCTCGCAGGAGACGACGATGGGCAACCTGATCGCCGACGCGCTGCGCGACGGGCTGAAGGCCGACGTCGCCATCACCAACGGCGGCGGCATCCGCGCCGACACGCTGCACCCGGCCGGCAGTTCGCTGACCCGCAAGGACATCTTCGCGGAGATGCCCTTCGGCAACGTCGCCGTGCTGACGCAGCTGTCCGGCGCTGACCTGCTCGCCGCGCTGGAGCATGGCGTGTCGAAGGTGGAGGACAAGGCCGGGCGCTTCCCGCAGGTGTCGGGCCTGACCTTCACCTACGACCCGAAGCTGCCCTCCGGCACCCGCGTGACCGGCGTGACGGTGGGCGGCCAGCCGCTCGACCCCGCCAGGACCTACCGCGTGGCGACCAACGACTACATGCTGAAGGGCGGCGACGGCTACGCCGCGCTGACCCGCGGCCGGACGGTGGTGGACGCCTCCGGCGCCGTGCTGATGGCGACCATGGTCATGGACTATGTGGAGGCGAGGAAGACGGTGGCTCCGAAGGTGGAAGGCCGCATCGTCGCGAAGTGACCGGAGCGCGGGCAAAAAAAACGCCCCTGGACCGGCCGGTCCGGGGGCGCAAGGCCAGGATGGATCGTTGGTGAAGCGTCAGGCGCTGCGGCGGACCTGGCGCGCGGCCCCTTCGGCCCGCGCGTTCAGCCGCCGCACCGCGTCGTTCGCGGTTTTCGCCGACAGCTCCGAAATCTTCACGCTGCGGTTCAGCAGAAGTTCCATCTCGTCTTTGACCATGCTGCTCTGCGCGGCGTAGAGGTCCTGGACGGACCGGCTGCGCATCATCGCGTTGATGCCTTCGGCGTTGCGGGCCATGGCTTCCTGCGCGAAGCCCATCCATTCGCGCATGATGGACTGCATCCCGTCCATCAGCACGGACCCGCACTGCGTCATGACGTCCATGTTCTCGCGGGCCTGCTGGGCCACTTCGCCCTGAGCTTCCGCGGACAGGCCCATCATGCGGTTGAGTTGATCGGAGGTCTGGCCGGCGACCTGGCCGGCAACCTGGGTCGCCTTACCCATCATGTCGCTTGCCGTGTCGGCGCCGCGCTGGGTCGCCTCCGCAGCGGTCTCCGCCATTCGGCGGGTGGTGTCCTCGGCAACATTCCGGCCCTTGGCGGCGGTGTCGCGCGCGATGGTCTGCGCGTCCTTCTCTGAAGCCATCTGCCTTGCTCCTGGTTTCGTTCCGTCCGATTCGGACGCTCCCCCCATTTTTCTTGGATGCCGCGAATTTTGTGCAGTGCGACACAAGCATCCATATACCATGATGGCGAAGAATGGTTCCACAACTCTAAAAAATAGCCGTCTCACCTTTTTTGTGGATATCGACAAGTCTCTACCAGGATTTATTGCGGAGGATTTTTTATTAAATTCTATGAAATGGTTTGATTGATCCGAAGAAATCCACCAGGCGCCGCCATAAGAGAGATGCGGACGGTCTGCGCACTCCCCAAATTCTGAGGTAAGCAACCCTGAGCCGGTGCGCCGCCCGTCCTGGCCCGACACCGGCCCAACCGCGGAGGATGCCCATGCTCATCGGCGTGCCGACGGAAATCAAAAACCACGAATACCGCGTCGGGCTGACTCCGGCCTCGGTCCGTGAACTGGTTCACCACGGGCACGGCGTGCTGGTGCAGACCGGGGCCGGTGCGGCCATCGGGCTGGACGACGATCAGTACGAGGCCGCCGGTGCGGAGATCGCGCCGGACGCCGCGACCGTCTTCGCCCGCGCGGAGTTGGTGGTGAAGGTCAAGGAACCCCAGCCGCAGGAATGCGCGATGCTGCGCCGCGGGCAGGTTCTGTTCACCTATCTGCACCTCGCCCCCGATCCGAAACAGACGAAGCTGCTGCTGGACTCCGGCGCGGTCGCCATCGCCTACGAGACGGTGACCGATCCCCGCGGCGGCCTGCCGCTCCTGGCGCCGATGAGCGAGGTGGCGGGCCGCATGTCGGTGCAGGCCGGCGCCCATTGCCTGGAGAAGGCGCAGGGCGGCCGCGGCGTCCTGCTCGGCGGGGTGCCGGGCGTTCCGGCGGCCAAGGTGGTGGTGCTGGGCGGCGGCGTGGTCGGCACCAACGCCGCCCGCATGGCCATGGGGCTGGAAGCGAAGGTCGTCGTCATCGACAAGTCCCTGCCCCGCCTGAAGGAACTGGATCTGCAGTTCGGCGCCAAGCTCCAGACGCTCTATTCGACCGTCGACACCATCGAGGAGCATGTGCTCGACGCCGACCTCGTCATCGGCGCGGTTCTGGTGCCGGGCGCCGAAGCGCCGATGCTGGTGACCAAGGCGATGGTGGAGCGGATGCGGCGGGGCGCCGTGGTGGTGGACGTCGCCATTGACCAGGGCGGCTGCTTCGAGACCTCGCACCCCACCACCCACGCCGAGCCGACCTATCTGGTGGACGGGGTGGTCCATTACTGCGTCGCCAACATGCCGGGGGCGGTCGCCCGCACCTCGACCTTCGCGCTGAACAACGCCACCCTGCCCTTCACGCTGGCGCTGGCCGACCGGGGCTACCGCGCGGCGCTGGCGCGCGACCCGCATCTGCGGGCCGGGCTGAACATCCACGCCGGCGCCGTCACCTGCAAGGCGGTGGCCGACGCCCAGGGGCTGGCCCATCAGCCGGCGGAGGAGGCGTTGCGGCTTTAGACGCCGTTCCCGTTCCCCGACGGGAGCCGCGAAAATCGGAAATCGCAGTGGGCCGCACCGCCCGCCAGCGTTTGCGTCCTGTCCAGGTGGATGCCGCGGGTTGCATAGGCATCGAAATCAAGGCCGCAAATGTTCGGCAGAATGTCCTTATCGCCATGGCGTGCGGCGAACTTGCAAAACCCGCAGGCTTTGTAGTTGATGCCGAACTCGAAGGTGTCGTCCGGCCCCGGTTCGACAAAATCATAGACGAAATCTTCCGGAAACTGCTCCTGATGGCTTTTCTCCGCCTGTTTGCGCAGAAAAGCCTGATTCTCCACGGACATGAAGTGACGCCCCGAGGCGAGACGTTCGGCTTCGGGCACGGTGAGCAGCTGGGCCTTGTAGGTTTCCCGCTCGATATCGCCGATCACGGACAACGCCACGCCGTGACGTCGGAGCACCCGGCTGATCGCCATGAAACCCAGCAGACGCATGAAGAAGTCGCTCATTCGGCTGTCGGCGCCACCGACATAGGGCATCTGGGTGAGCACGATGCCGAACTCGGCCATCACCTCCTGCTTGATCCCGTCAATACCGGAGGGATGAACATGCTCGCCCAACATCGCTTCGGCAAGATCAAGGCGCTGGCGCATGGCGTCCTCCATCGCGCCGCGATGGTCCTCGTAGAATGGATGGATGGTCTCAACCATTCGGTGCTCCCAAATAAATAACTGCAATCCTCTCCTGGCTTACGGGCGTTTCCCGCTGAAACGCGCGGCGATCTCCCCGACGATGCCGCGGCGGAACAGCAGCACGCAGGCGACGAAGATCACGCCGATCACCACCGGCACCGGCAGGTTGCTCGCCGCCAGATAATTCTCCAGCGTCACCACCAGCGCCGCCCCGACCACCGGCCCGAACAGCGTCCCGATGCCGCCGAGCAGGGTCATCAGCACCACCGCGCCGGACATCTGCCACTGCACGTCGGTCAGGGTGGCGAGTTGGAAGACGATGGCCTTGGTGCCTCCGGCCAGACCCGCCAGGGCGGCGGACAGGACGAAGGCCATCAGCTTGTAATGGTCGGTGCGGTAGCCGAGCGAGATGGCGCGCGGCTCGTTCTCGCGGATCGCCTTGAGGACCTGACCGAAGGGCGAATGGACGGTGCGCCAGATCACCACGAAGCCGAACAGGAAGACCGCCAGCACCGTGTAGTACATCGCCATCGGCTGGCCGAGGTCGATCATCCCGAAGAGATGCCCGCGCGGCACGGCCTGGATGCCGTCCTCGCCGCCGGTGAACTTGAGCTGCAGCGCCATGAAGAAGACCATCTGCGACAGCGCCAGCGTGATCATGGCGAAGTAGATGCCCTGCCGGCGGATCGCCAGCGCCCCGAAGGCCAGCCCGAGCGTCGCGGAAAAGGCGGTGCCCAGCAGGATGCCGAGTTCCGGCGGCAAACCCCAGACCTTCACCGTGTGGGCGGTGATGTAGGCCGCCCCGCCGAAGAAGGCGGCGTGACCGAAGCTCAGGAGGCCGGCGAAGCCGATCAGCAGGTTGAAGGCGCAGGCGAACAGCGCGAAGCACAGCACCTTCATCACGAAGACGGGGTACAGCACATACGGCGCGGCGATCAGGACCAGCAGCAGCGCGGCCAGGGCGAGAAGGCCCGGCATGGCCGGCCTGCCGGTGGCGGGGGCCGCTGTGTCGCGGCGGACGGCGTCGATCTCGGTCGCCATGGGTCACCTCTCCCGCCCGAACAGGCCGGCGGGCTTGATCAGCAGCACCACGGCCATGATGACGAAGACGACGATGTTGGACGCCTCCGGGTAGAACACCTTCGTCAGACCTTCCAACAGGCCCAGCCCGTATCCGGTCAGCACCGCCCCCAGAATCGATCCCATGCCGCCGATCACCACCACGGCGAAGACGACGATGATGAGGTTGGAGCCCATCAGCGGCGACACCTGATAGATCGGGGCGGCCAGAACGCCGGCCAGCCCGGCCAGCGCCACGCCGAAGCCGTAGGTCGCCGTGATCATCAACGGCACATTGATGCCGAAGGCCTGGACCAGAACCGGATTCTCGGTGGCGGCGCGCAGGTAGGCGCCGAGCTTCGTCCGCTCGATGGCGTACCAGGTGGCGAGGCAGACGACCAGCGAGGCGACGACGACCCAGCCGCGGTAGTTGGGCAGGAACATGAAGCCCAGATTCTGTCCGCCGCGCAGCAGGTCGGGAATGGGATAGGGCTGGCCCGACACGCCGTAGAAATGGCGGAACGCCCCCTCCACGATCAGCGCGAGGCCGAAGGTCAGCAGCAGGCCGTAGAGATGGTCGAGCTTGTAGAGGCGGCTGAGCAGCGTCTTCTCCAGCACCACGCCGAAGGCGCCGACGACCAGCGGCGCCAGCAGCAGCGCCCACCAGTAGCCGATCCCCGCCGTGGTCAGCAGCAGCCACGCCACGAAGGCCCCCAGCATGTAGAGGGCGCCGTGGGCGAAGTTGATGACGTTCAGCATGCCGAAGATGACCGCCAGCCCGAGGCTGAGCAGCGCGTAGAAGGATCCGTTGATCAGCCCCAGCAGAAGCTGCCCGAACAGCGCCTGGGGCGGGATGCCGAAGATGGTGGACATGTGTGGTTCGCCTCCGGCCGTTCGCCGACCGTTTTGCACGGCGGGTGATCGCCCCGGTCCCGGTCCCCACGCGATGGCGGGAAACCGGATTCCGGGGCGGGCGGGGATCAGCCCGGCAGCTTGCAGCCGCTTTCCGCCATCGTGGCGAAGGCCTCGTCGCCGGGGATGGTGCGGATGATCTCGTAATAATCCCACGGCCCCTTGGACTCGCTGGGCTTCTTCACGCGGGCCAGATACATGTCGTGGACCATGCGCCCGTTCGGCAGGATCTTGCCGTTCTTGGCGAACATGTCGTTGACCGGCATCTCCTTCATCTTGGCGGCGACGGTCGGCCCGTCGTCGGTCCCCGCCGCCTCGATGGCCTTCAGGTAGTGCTTGACCGAGGAGTAGCTGCCGGCCTGCACCATCGTCGGCATCTTGCCGGTCTTCGCCTTGTACTTCTCCGACCAAGCGCGCTTCTCGTCGTCCATGTCCCAGTAGAAGCCGGTGGTCAGGACGAGATCCTGGGCGACCTGGAGCCCGAGCGCGTGCACGTCCGACAGGAAGATGAGCAGCCCGGCCAGCTTCTGCTGCCCGCTCTGGGTCAGGCCGAATTCCGACGCCTGCTTGATCGAGGTGATGGTGTCGCCGCCGGCGTTGGCGAGGCCGATCACCTGCGCGCCCGACGACTGCGCCTGCAGCAGGAAGGAGGAGAAGTCCGCCGTGTTCAGCGGCGCGCGCACCGCGCCCACGACCGTGCCCCCGGCCTTCTTGACCTGCGCCGCCGTGTCGGTTTCGAGCTGGTGGCCGAAGGCGTAGTCGGCGGTCAGGAAGAACCAGCTCTTGCCGCCCTCCTTCACGATGGCCTGCCCGGTGCCGACGGCCAGCGCGCGGGTGTCGTAGGCCCAGTGGAAGCCGGTGGGCGAGCAGGCGTCGCCGGTCAGGCGCGAGGTCGCCGGCCCCTGCATCAGGAAGATCGTCTTCTTCTCGCGCGTCACCTCCTGCACCGCCAGGGCGACGCCGGAGTTCGGCACGTCGACGATGACGTCCACCCCGTCGCGGTCGATCCATTCACGGGAGAGGTTGGAGCCGATGTCCGGCTTGTTCTGGTGGTCGGCCGCGATGACCTCGATGGGCTTGCCCAGAATCTTGCCGCCCACCTCCTCGACCGCCATGCGGACGGCGACCACCGAGCCTTCGCCGCCCAGGTCGGCGTAGAGGCCGGAGCGGTCGTTGAGGACGCCGATCTTCACGACGTCGCCGGAGATCTTGCCCTGCTGGGCCTGCGCGGAACCGACGGCCAGCGCGGCGAGCGCCGCTCCGGCAAGCAGACGTGCAATCATTCCATTCCTCCCGGTTCGAATTCGAACGTTTCTGCTTGTTGATTCAGACACCCAGATACGTGTGCAGCTTCTCCATGTTGGCGGCGAGCTGGTTGTTCGGGATCATGTCCACCACGTGCCCCTCCTCCATCATGTAATGGCGGTCGGCGATGGTGGCGGCGAAGCGGAAGTTCTGCTCCACCAGCAGGATGGTGAAGCCGCGCTGCTTCAGCTTGCGGACGGCCACCCCGATCTGTTCGATGATCACCGGAGCCAGCCCTTCCGTCGGCTCGTCGAGAAGGATCATGGTGGCGCCGGTGCGCAGGATGCGCGCGATGGCCAGCATCTGCTGCTCCCCGCCCGACAGGCGGGTGCCCTGGGTCGAACCCCGGCCCTGCAGGTTGGGGAACAGTTCGTAAATCTGCTGGACCGTCATGCCGCCGTCCTTGACGACGGGCGGCAGCGTCAGGTTTTCGTCGACGTTGAGCGAGGCGAAGATCCCGCGCTCCTCCGGCACGTAGCCGATGCCGAGGCGCGGGATCCTGTGCGGCGCCATGCCGATCAGTTCCTGCCCCTGGAAGCGGATGGAGCCGGTGCGCTTGCCGACGATGCCCATGATGGAGCGCATGGTGGTCGTCTTGCCGGCGCCGTTGCGGCCCAGCAGGGTCACCACCTCCCCCTGGCGGACCTCCAGGTTCACGCCGTGCAGGACGTGGCTTTCGCCGTAGAAGGCCTGGAGATCGGCGACCTCCAGCATCGCGGTCCTCACAGCAGCGCCGTCAGGCATGACCGCTCCCCATATAGGCTTCACGGACCTTCGGGTGGCGCGACACCTCGGCGTAGGGGCCTTCGGCCAGCACCTCGCCGCGGGCCAGCACGGTGATCCAGTCCGACAGATTGGCGACCACCGACAGGTTGTGCTCCACCATCAGGATCGTGCGGTTGGCCGACACCCGCTTGATCAGCGCGGCGATGCGGTCGATGTCCTCGTGCCCCATGCCGGCCATCGGCTCGTCGAGCAGCAGCATCTCCGGTTCCAGGGCCAGCGTCGTGGCGATCTCCAGCGCGCGCTTGCGGCCGTAGGGAAGCTCGGCCGCCGGGCGGTGGGCGTAGCCGGACAGCCCGACATCCTCCAGCAGTTCCATCGCCCGCCCGTTCAGCCGGTCGAGCACCGATTCCGATTTCCAGAAATGGAAGGAGTTGCCGAGCGGCCGCTGCAGGCCGACGCGCACATTCTCCAGAACCGACAGATGCGGGAACACCGCCGAGATCTGGAAGGAGCGGATGATGCCCAGCCGCGCCACATCCGCCGGCTTCACCGCGGTGATGTCGCGCCCGTTGAACAGGATGTTTCCGTTGCTGGGTTGAAGGAACTTGGTGAGCAGATTGAAAACGGTCGTTTTTCCGGCCCCGTTGGGACCGATCAGCGCATGGATGGACCCCCGCCTCACCCGCAGGCTGACGTCGCGGACGGCGACGAAGCCCCGGAATTCCTTGGTCAGTCCGCGCGTCTCCAGAATGACGTCACTTGCCATATCCTCCCCATTCCCTGTTTTCAGCGGATCTCCGTGGACTGCCTGCCGCGGGACCGCCTGTTGTTTGGTTCAGGTTATCAGCAATCTGTCACACGTACAGCTTACGGAAAGAACTTAATCCCGTCCATCCGGAAGCATCGAAGGCGTGACAAAGCCCGGCCGGACGACGGAACCGCCGGCAAAAAGGGGCTGGGGGAGATCGGAACGCGCGCATGAAAAAAGCGGCCACGCAGGGCCGCACACCGACTCGCGGCACGCCCCCGGACTCAATGCCGGAGGCGCGCCTTTCTCTTTCGACGCAGGAGCCGGAAACCGCGGTACCGATACGACTCAGGCTACCCCGGATCAGGCGGCCGAGGTCAGCGGAAAGCCGCTGTAGTCGAGCGACGCGGACCAGAAGCGTTCGAGCTTGCGCAGGGTCTCGTTCGCCTTGACCAGCTCCTCGTCGCTGAAGCCGGCCTTTTCCAGCGCCGTCAGGTGGCGCTCGAACATGCGGCTGATCTTCTCGCGGAGATCGAGGCCCTTCTCCGACAGGCGGACGCGCACCGACCGGCGGTCGTGCGGCGAGCGCTCCTGCCCGAGATAGCCGTTCTCGACCATCTTCTTCACGTTGTAGGACACGTTGGAGCCGAGATAGTAGCCGCGCGCCGTCAGCTCGCCCACGGTCATCTCGTCTTCGCCGATGTTGTACAGGATCAGGCTCTGGACGTTGTTGATGTCCTGGATACCCAGCCGATCAAGCTCGGTCTTCAGCACCTCGAGAAAGTGGCGGTGAAGCCGTTCGATCAAGAGGATGCTTTCATAATAGGGTTTGCGCACCGCGGTCTCCTTTGGCTCGTACCGGACATGGGCCGACCTGTGGCCTTTCCGGGGTCCTTAAGGGGAGATTAACCGATCATTGTCCGGCAATCACCTCAATAATGCCCCAAAAGCACAGCCCTGGTTGTAGAACAGCCTGGCCCTGCGGAATACCCCCGTCCTGCCGCGCCAAGCCCCGTCGCGTGCCAGGATGTGCCCGGAATCCAGCCCGGATTCCGAAGAGGCCCGGCGGCATTCCCGCCCGGCGAACCGGGCGGCAAGCCGACCCATCCCACCCGACCTTCTGCAACAACGGTCAGGTTTGAGACAAGTCCCGCAAGGATTTCCCCGATACTAACGCAGAAACGCGCGGAATGTGCCCGCATCCTTGCACGTTCTGAGTGCAATAAAGGAGAGCGAGCCTCTTCATTCGGTAAAGCGCAAATCCCCGCCAACGGGTTCGGCGAAGTAACCGGCGACCTCTTCGGCCGTCACTTCGGCCAGCGAACCCGGCGACCAGCGCGGATTCCGGTCCTTGTCGACCAGCGCCGCGCGGATGCCTTCGTAGAAATCATGGCGGGCGAGGAAAGCGAGGCTGAGGCGAAGCTCCTGGATCATGCAGCCGTCAAAGTCGAGCGTGGCGCCGCGGCGCAGCGCCTCCAGAGTCACCTTCAGGCTGGTCGGAGACACCCGCTTCAGCGTGGCGAGCTGGCCGGCGGCCCATTCCGTGCCTTCGGCCTCCAGGGCGGCGACGATGGCTTCCACGCCGTCATGGGCGTAGCAGCGGTCGATGGCCGCGCGGTTGGCGGCGACCGGCGGTTCGCCGGCCTCCTCGCGATGGCGCGCGACCGCCTCGTCGGCTGGCACCCCGTCGGCCAGCTCGGCGATCAGGGAGTCCAGCCTGGCGCTCGGAACGAAGGCGTCGGCGGCGCCGACCTCGATCATGTCCGCCGCCTTCAGCCGGTCGCCGGTCAGGCCCAGCCAGATTCCGATCTGTCCGGGCAGGCGCGGCAGGAAGTAGGTGCCGCCGACGTCCGGATAGAGGCCGATGCCCGTCTCCGGCATGGCGAACATCGTCCGTTCCGTGACGATGCGATGGGAGCCGTGCACCGACAGGCCGACGCCGCCGCCCATGCTGATGCCGTCGATCAGCGCCACATAGGGCTTCGGGCAGGTGTGGATCAGGCGGTTGAGGGCGTACTCCTCGCTGAAGAAGGCGCGGATGGAGGCGCCGTCGCCCTGCCCCGCCTTGGCGGCCTTGCCCGTCTCGTACAGGTTCACCACGTCGCCGCCGGCGCAGAAGGCTTTCTCCCCCGCGCCCTGCACGACGATGGCCTTGATCTCCGGATCGGCGATCCAGGCGCGCAGCTGCGGATCGAACAGGCGGATCATGCCAAGCGTCAGGGCGTTCAGCGCCTTCGGGCGGTTCAGCGTCACCAGCCCGATGGAGCCGCGGCGTTCGAACAGGATCTCGGCGAACTGGATCTCGGCGGGGTCGCTCATGGTTCCGGTCGTTTCCATTTGTTCGTTTGTTGGGCGAATTTATCGGTTTCGAGCGATGATACGGGTGGCGGGCGGCGTGTCAAACCGCGGTTTCGCAGCGCAGCGTCGCGGAACACCGCCCCGGCCTCAGCCGTTGCCGCACCCACAGTCATGAGCGGGACAGTTCGATGATGGCAGCCTCAGCAGCGCAAGCGTCACGTCAGGAGGGACCGGGCCGCAAGACGGCCATCATCCTCAACCGGTCCGCGGGAACGCTGGCCGGCCAGCCGATCGACGACACGGTGGCGGCGATCCGCAACGCCTTCGAGCGGCACGGGGCGGAGGTGTCGCTGACCGCGGTGGAGCCGGCCGACTGCGCGTCGGAAATCCGCAAGGCGATCGACTCCGACGCGGAGCTGGTCATCGTGGGCGGCGGCGACGGGACCATCCACACCGCGGTCAACATGATCCTGCCCACCGGCAAGATCCTGGGCATCCTGCCGCTCGGCACGATGAACCTGCTGGCGCGCGACCTGAAGACGCCGCTGGACCTCGACGAGGCGTACGAGGCCCTGGCCGCCGGCGATGTGAGCAGCATCGACGTGGCGGAGGTGAACGGCGAGGTCTACCTGAACAGCTCCGTCCTCGGCTTCTACCCCCAGGTGGTGCAGGAGCGCGAGGAGAAGCGCAAGCGGCACCGCCTGCTGAAATGGCCGGCGATGGCGCTCGCCATGGTCCGCACCTTCCGCCGCCTGCCCCTGCTTGACGTGCGGATCGACTGGGGCGACGGGCCGCGCCGGGTGCGCACCCCGATTCTCGTCGTCTCCAACAACCCCTTCGATGGCGAGGCGGGCAGCATGCTCCTGCGCCGCGACCGGCTCGATTCCGGCAAGCTCGGCGTCTATGTGGCGCGGCAGCGCGACCCCTGGGGGCTTCTGCGGCTGATGGGGCGCACCATGCTCGGAACCTGGCAGCAGGATGAGGAGTTGGAAACGCTGACGGCCACGCAACTGACGGTGCACAGCCGGCGCCGCCGGCTGAAGATGGTCAACGACGGCGAAATCCTGCAGATGGAGCCGCCGCTGAACTACCGCATCCGTCACAAGGCGCTGAAGGTCCTGATGCCCAAGGCGGTCGCCGAAGGGGATAAAACGGCGGACGGCGCGTGACCGGAGAGATCGTCAGGGAGGTGTCGTGAAGAAGCTTGCCCACATCTCGGACCTGCATTTCGGGCGGATCGACCCGCTGGTGGTCCACGGCCT
The DNA here is from genome assembly GCF_003119115.1 of Azospirillum sp. TSH58. Taxonomy (NCBI): domain Bacteria; kingdom Pseudomonadati; phylum Pseudomonadota; class Alphaproteobacteria; order Rhodospirillales; family Azospirillaceae; genus Azospirillum; species Azospirillum sp. TSH58. The sequence goes on along the minus strand of NZ_CP022364.1, from coordinate 145,927 downwards.
GCTGGCCGACCTGACGGCGGCGCGGCCCGACCTGATCGTCATCTCCGGCGATCTGGTCCAGCGCGCCAAGGCCCGCCATTTCCTGGAGGCGCGGGCCTTCCTGGAGAAGCTGCCCTTCCCCTATCTGGTCGTGCCGGGCAACCACGACATCCCGGTCTACAATGTGGTGCGCCGCTTCCTCGATCCGTTCGGCAACTACAAGCGCTACATCACCACCGACCTCAGCCCCTTCCACATCGATTCGGAAATCGCCGTGCTGGGGATCAACACGGCGCGCTCGGTCATCACGGATTTTTCCGAAGGGCGCATGAACAAGGCCCAGATCAAGCGCGTGCGCGAGGTGTTCTGCGAGGTGCCCGACACCGTCTTCAAGGTGCTGTTCACCCATCACCCCTTCCTGCCGCCGCCGGACGCGCCGAAGACCAAGCTGGTCGGGCGGCACAAGCTGGCCCTGCCGGCGCTGGAAAGCTGCGGGGTGGACCTGCTGCTGGCCGGGCACCTGCACCGCGCCTATTCGGGCGACATCATGACCCACCACACCCAGGTTGCCCGTTCCATCCTGGTCGCCCAGGCCTCCACCGCGACCTCCACGCGGCTGCGCAACGAGGCCAACGCCTACAACCTCATCGCCATCGAACCGCCGCACGTCACCTTCGAGGTACGGTCCTGGGAGGGGGCGGCCTTCACCGGCGGTCTCGTCTCGCAATGGCGCAAGGACGGCCACCGCTGGGTCATGGAGATGCAGGACTCGGGATTCAGACCTGTGAGCGGTGCGGCTTGAGTCACGGCGGCCATGCGGCGTAGGATCGCGCCGCAAGTTTTAAGAGCACATCAGGCCCCCGCATGTCCGCTTCGCACTTCCGGTCCCCGGCGTCCTTCCCGCGCACCCGGCTGCGCCGCAACCGCGCCGACGCCTGGACCCGCCGCCTCGTCGCCGAAAACCGCCTGACCGTGGACGACCTGATCTGGCCGGTCTTCGTCATCGAGGGGCAGAACCAGCGGGTGCCCGTGGCCTCGATGCCCGGCGTGGAGCGGCTGACCATCGACCTGCTGGTCGAGGCGGTGGCCGGGGCCGGCGATCTCGGCATCCCCTGCGTCGCGCTGTTCCCGGTCGTCGGCGCCGAGGGCAAGTCGGAGGACGCGGCGGAGGCCTACCGTCCCGACAACCTGATGAACCGCGCCATCCGTGCGCTGAAGGCCGCGGTGCCGCATGTCGGCATCCTGGGCGATGTGGCGCTCGACCCCTACACCAGCCACGGCCACGACGGCCTGCTGCGCGACGGCTACATCCAGAACGACGAGACGGTCGAGGTGCTGGCCCGGCAGGCGCTGTCGCAGGCCGATGCCGGCGTGGACATCGTCGCCCCGTCGGACATGATGGACGGGCGCATCGGCCTGATCCGCGACCGGCTGGACAGCCACGGCCACGAGCTGGTGCGGCTCTGCTCCTACGCCGCCAAATACGCCTCGGCCTTCTACGGCCCCTTCCGCGACGCGGTGAATTCCGGCGGCTTCCTGAAGGGCGACAAGAAGACCTACCAGATGAACCCCGCCAACACCGACGAGGCCCTGCACGAGGTCGCCCTCGACCTGCAGGAAGGGGCGGACATGGTGATGGTGAAGCCGGGCCTGCCCTATCTGGACGTCATCCGCCGGGTGAAGGACACCTTCGCCGTCCCGACCTTCGCCTACCACGTGTCCGGCGAGTACGCGATGCTGCGCGCCGCCGCGCAGAACGGCTGGCTGGATTACGACAAGGCGTTGCTGGAGACCCTGACCGGCTTCAAGCGCGCCGGCTGCGACGCCATCCTGACCTACGGCGCCGTGGACGCGGCGCGGCGGCTGCAAGAGGGCTGACCCTTTCCTGCGGGGCCGCGCTGCGGCGCGGCCTCCGCTCGCTCTTCCGTTACTTCGGCGTGCCCTTCCACACCTGGAACTGCGGCGTTTCCAGCAGCAGGTCGGCGTGGCCGAAGGCCGTCTTGAACAGCTTGCCCACCCCCGCCGTCCGCTGGGTCACCGCGACCAGCGACCCGCGCAGCTTCAGATACTGCTTGGTGCCGGCGACCAGCGCCTCCAGCATCCCGAAATCCTCGTCCTTGCCGCGGTGGAGCGGCGGATTCGAGACGATCAGCCCGAAGCGCTCCCGCGCGCCGAGCCCGGCCAGCCCGTCGCTCAGCACGCATTCCGCGTCCGGCACGTTCTGGCGGGCGGCGTGCAGCGCCACCGCGTCGATGTCGAGCAGGGTCAGCCGGGCGTCCGGCGTGCGCTCCCGCACCGCCCGGGCGATCACCCCGGCGCCGCAGCCGAAATCCAGGACGGCGGTGCCCGCCGCGATCTCCGGCAGGACCTGGAGCAGGCATTCCGTGCCGGTGTCGAGCCGTCCGTGGGCGAACAGGCCGGGGTAGGACACCAGATCGAGCGCGCCGTCGCGCCCCGGCAGCGGCAGGGCGACGGTCTCCCGCCAATCCTCCAGATTGCCCCTGGCCGAATCGTTGGTCCGGCGGGTTTCCAGCAGGCGGGCGCGGCGCTTGATGGTCAGCGTCTCCACGCCCTCCGCCAGCCCGTCGAAGCGCTTCGGCGCGGAGGTGATGCCCTCGTCGTTGCTGCCGGCGATCCACAGCGGCGCCCCCGCCGGCAGGCGGGCGGCCAGGGCGTGCAGCGCCATTTCGAAGGCGGCCCAGCCGCGCGGCAGGCGCAGCACCGCGCCGTCGAAGGCGCCGTCGGCCGGCCAGGGCGTGGCGGCCTTGCCGTCCAGCCCCAGACGGTGCCAGGAGACGACCTCCGCCCCGCCCTCCGCCAGGGCCTCTTCCATGGCGCCGTCGGTGTCGCCGGCCACCAGGATGCGGCCCTGCGGGCGGCGCTCGGCCAGGGCCTCCGCGGCGACGCCGGCCACGGTGGAATCGCGGTCGGTCGCGCGGTTGGACAGTCGGCTCACAGGCTCTTTCCCTTTATTTCCTGATTTCTCAACCCTTGTCGCGCATCAGGCGCGCCTTGTCGCGCTGCCACGACCGTTCCTTCTCGGATTCGCGCTTGTCGTGCTTCTTCTTGCCTGTGGCGAGGCCGACCTCGACCTTGGCGATGCCGCGGTCGTTGAAATAGACGGTCATCGGGATCAGCGTGATCCCCTTCTGCTTGATGGCGCCCATGAGCTTGCTCAGCTCGCGGCGGTGCACCAGCATCTTGCGCGGGCGCTTGGTCTCGTGCTGAAGCCAGCGGCCCGCCTGCCCGTATTCCGGGATGTAGGCGTTGAACAGGTACAGTTCCCCGTTCTTGAGGCCGGCGTACGCCTCGTTGATGCTGGCACGGCCGCCGCGCAACGACTTCACCTCGGTGCCGGTCAGGATCAGACCGGCCTCCAGGGTGTCTTCGATGAAATAGTCGAAGCGTGCGCGGCGGTTCTGTGCCGCCATGCGCCTTGGTTCGGGCTCGCGGGCGGCCACGTATCCTCCTTCCCTGGGGCGGGGTGCTGCCGTCCCTTAGGACAGCAGCCCGGCCTTCTTCATCGCGTCGCGGACGGTGGTCCGCGTGCTTTCCGACGCGGCGACCAGCGGCAGGCGAACCTCGTCCGAGGACTTGCCGAGCAGGCTGGCGGCGTATTTCACCGGCGCCGGGCTCGTCTCCACGAACATGGAATCGTGCAGCGGGGTCAGCAGGTCGCGGTACTTGTAGGCGGTGGCGAGATCGCCCTTCCGCCAGGCGTCCTGCATGGCGGCGCACTGGGCCGGCGCGATGTTCGCCGTCACCGAGATGCAGCCGACGCCGCCCTGCGCGTTGAAGGCGAGCGCCGTCGCGTCCTCGCCCGAGAGCTGGATGAAGTCGGGACCGACCTCCTGCAGCAGGCGGACCGGGCGGGCCAGATCGGCCGTGGCGTCCTTCACGCCGATGATGTTCGGCAGCCTGGCGAGGCGGGCCATCGTTGCCACCGACATATCCACGACACTGCGGCCGGGAATGTTGTAGATAACGATCGGCAAATCCGCTGCGTCATGGATCGCTTTGAAATGCTGGTACAGACCTTCTTGCGTCGGCTTGTTGTAATAGGGCGTGACCACCAGCGCCGCGGTGGCGCCGGCCTTCTTGGCGTGCTGGGTCAGCGAGATCGCCTCCTCGGTGGAGTTCGACCCGGTGCCGGCGATGACCGGAACCTTCCCGCCCGCGGCCTCGATGCACAGCTCGACGACCCGGTTGTGCTCCTCGTGGGAGAGGGTCGGCGACTCACCCGTGGTGCCGCACGGCACGAGACCGTGGGTGCCCTGCGCAACCTGCCACTCGACGAAGGACTGGAAGGCGGCCTCGTCCACTTTCCCGTTTTTAAACGGGGTCAAAAGAGCGACGATGGAACCGTACAACATGCCTGCCACCTCCGACGGACTACAAGAAAAGTGTCGCGCACCTTAGCCGCACCCGTTCCCCCGAGCAAGAGCGCCCGGATGATCATCCGACATGCCACCCGTTCCGCCACCCGTTCCGCCATTGCCGCCGCCCTGCTGGGGCTGATCGTGCTGGCCCAGCCCGCCGGGGCGGCCAGCCTGACGGCGCAGGACCTCGCCGTCTACCGGCAGGCCTTCAAGGCCGCCGACAACGACCGCCATGACGAGGCGCTGCGCATCGCCGCCCAGGCGTCCAACAAGCTGCCGGCCAAGGTGATCCGCTGGATGGCCCTGGCGACTCCCGGCGGCGGCAGCTTCGACGAGATCGCCGCCTTCATCCGCGAGAACGGCGACTGGCCCAACCAGGCGCAGCTCCGCCGTCAGGCGGAAAAGGCGATGCCCATCGACCTGGACGAGGACCGGGTGCTGGCCTGGTTCAAGCAGTATCCGCCGCTGTCCAACGAAGGCTTCATGCGCTACGCCGACACGCTCCTGGCGACCGGCAACGCCGAGCGGGCGGTGCGGATGGTGCGCGACCGCTGGGTGGAGGCGAACTTCACCGCCGCGGACGAGGAGCAGTTCCTGGCCCGCTACCGCTCCCACCTGCGCCCGCCGGAGCACAAGGCGCGCATCGACCGGCTGCTGTGGGAGCGTCAGGAAGCCGCCGTGCGCCGCATGCTGCCCTTCTTCGACGAAGCCTACGACCTGCTGATCGAGGCGCGGATCGCGCTGGACAGCGACGCCAAGAACGCCGACGCGGCGCTGGCCCGTGTCCCCGCCTCCCTGCGCAACGATCCCGGCCTGCTGTTCGACCGCGCCCGCTACCGCCGCCGCAAGGGCGACGACGCGGGGGCGCTGGAGATCATCGCGCAGGCGCCCAAGGACATGGGCCGGCCGCAGGCCTGGTGGACGGAGCGTCACATCCTGGCCCGCCGCGCCATGGTGAACGGCGACCACAACCTCGCCTACCGCCTTGTGACGGCGCATGGCCAGACCGAGGGCAGCGGCGCCGCGGAGGCGGAGTTCCTCGCCGGCTTCCTGGCGCTGCGCTTCCTCGACGATCCGTCGAGCGCCTTCAACCACTTCCACAAGCTCTACCGCTCGGTCGGCGCGCCGATCAGCAAGGCGCGCGGCGCCTATTGGTGCGGGCGCGCGGCGGAGGCGCTGGGCCAGACGGCACAGGCCAAGGACTGGTACGCCAAGGCCGCCCAGTATGGGACGACCTTCTACGGCCAGCTCGCCGCCCGCCACGCCGGGAACGGGCGCATCGCCCTGCCCGCCGAACCGCGCGTGTCCAACGCCGACGCCACCGCCTTCGAGCGGCGGGAGGTGGTGCGCGTGACCAAGCTGCTGGCGGAGATCGGCGGCAACACCGACGAGCGGGTGACCGCCTTCCTGCGCCGCATCAGCCTCGACGCCAAGGAGCCGGCGGATTACGTGCTGGCCGCCAAGCTGGCCCGCGAGGTCGGACGCCGCGACCTCGCCGTCGCCGCCGCGAAGGACGCCGCGCAGAACGACGTGTTCCTGGTGGAGGCCGGCTATCCGATGATCGAAAGCCGCCCGTCCGCTCCGGAAATCGCCCTGGTGCACGCCATCATCCGGCAGGAGAGCACCTTCAACACCCGCGTGGTGTCGTCGGCCGGGGCGCGCGGCCTGATGCAGCTCATGCCCGGAACGGCGCAGCTGGTCGCCGGCAAGCTGGGCGTCAAGCACGATACCGCCAAGCTGATCACCGACCCGGACTACAACGTGCGGCTCGGCTCGACCTATCTGGCGGACATGATCGACCGCTTCAACGGCTCCTACATCATGGCCATCGCCGCCTACAACGCCGGCCCGACCCGCGTGCGCCAATGGATCGACACCTACGGCGACCCGCGCGGCGAAGCCATCGACGCCGTGGACTGGCTGGAGCTGATCCCGATCTACGAGACCCGCAACTACGTGCAGCGGGTCATGGAGGCCATGCTGGTCTACCGGGCGCGCATCCAGGGCGCCAAGGCGGAGCTGAACCTCGACAAGGAAATTCGCCGGTGAATTCCCGGCGGTCCTTCGCCCGTGCCGGACGAGGGACCGCCGCGATGATCAAAGACGAATATTCGAAAGTCTCAAAAGCCGGCTTATCTCTGTCACATACCGAAATCGAAATCGTCCAATTTTCGCCGCTTTCGTCCGAAGTGGTAACTCTTCTTCCTACCCGGAAGATGAATTGCATTTAATGCTCTATTAACCACAACCCGAGAGAATTCCCACGCACGGACGGACCGTGTTTCTCTTTATTCCGTGATTGGGAGCCTACCATGCCAGCACCGATGGTCGCCGATGAAGTCCGCCAGGCGTGCCGCATCCACGCGCGCCTTTTAGACGCCTTCATCGCCTTGACGGAACAGGAACTGGCGCAGCTCGCCCCTGGTTTCGCCGAGGAAAGCCTCATGGAATCGCTGGAGAAGATGCGGGCCGCCCGCAAGAGCTACGGCGCCCTGGGCGGCGTCGTCGCCCTGGAGGTGGTGGCGTCGAACGCCGCCTGACCGACGGGCCTTCCATTCGGGAACAGGGGACCGCTAATCCTGCGGCGAGTCCCCGTTGCCCGCGCCGCCGGACTGCCGACGCTGCACCTCGCGCCATTTGGCGACGTTCCGGTTGTGATCCGGCAAGGTCTTGGCGAAGACGTGCCCACCACTGCCGTCGGCGACAAAATACAGGAAGTCGTGCTTCTCCGGGTGCAGCGCCGCCTGGATGGACGCCCGCCCCGGATTGGCGATCGGCCCCGGCGGAAGCCCAGCCGCGACGTAGGTGTTGTAGGGCGACTCGAACTTCCAGTCATTCCGGGTCAAGGCCCGCCCCAACTCCCCGCTGCCATCGGTCAGCGCGTAGATCACCGTCGGGTCCGACTGGAGCTTCATGCCGGTCTCCAGGCGGTTGACGAAGACGCCCGCCACCTTGGCCCGCTCCGCCGCAACGCCGGTTTCCTTCTCCACGATGGACGCCATGGTCAGCGCCTGCTGGGGAGTCTCGTAAGGCAGATCCGGACCGCGGTTCTTCCAGGCCTCGTTCAAAGCCTGGGTCATGGCGTGCTGCATCCGCTCGACCAGGGCCGAGCGCGAATCGCCGTAGGAATAGTGATAGGTCTCAGGCAGTACGGTTCCGTTCTTCGGGACCGCCTTCACCTCGCCGGTCAGCGCCGGCTCGGCGTCGAGCAGCGCCACCACCTGGGCGGAGGTCAGCCCCTCCGGCACCGTGAAGCGGCGGACCACGGTCTTGCCCTGGCGCAGCATCTCCAGCACGCCGTCGACGCTGATCCCGGCCGGGAAGGCGTACTCGCCCGCCTTCAGCGGTCCCTGGAGCTTCGCGGCGAACAGGAAGAGGATCGGGGACTCGACGACCCCCGCATCCTCCAGGGTCAGCGCGATCGCTTCCAGACCGCTGCCGCGCGGAATGACGACCGTCTCGGCATGTTCGAGCGGTCCGGGGGCCATCACGCGGAGGGCACCCCAGAACACCAAGCCGCTGCCCGCGGTGAGGACGGTCAACGCCCCCGCCGCGATTCGGAGGCCCCAACCCATCGGCGGTCTCCGCGATGCTTCGCCGCTCAGGCGAATTCCTTGAAGACCAGGGAGGCGTTGGTGCCGCCGAAGCCGAAGGAGTTCGACAGCGCGGCCCGCACGCGGCGCTCCTGCGCAACCTTCGGAACGAGGTTGACGCCGAGGCAGCTCTCCGAGGGGTTCTCAAGGTTCAGCGTCGGCGGAACCAGGCTGTGGTTGATCGCCTTGATCGAGTAGATGGCCTCGACCGCGCCGGCGGCCCCCAACAGGTGGCCGATGGCCGACTTGGTGGAGGACATGGCGACGTTGTCCATCGCCGCGCCGAACAGACGCTTCACCGCGCCCAGCTCGATCTCGTCGCCCAGCGGCGTCGAGGTGCCGTGCGCGTTGACGTAGTCGATGTCCGACGGCTCCAGCCCGGCCCGCTTCAGCGCGTTGCGCATGGCGCGGAAACCACCGTTGCCGTCCTCCGCCGGGGCGGAGATGTGGTAGGCGTCGCCGGACATGCCGTAGCCGACCACTTCGGCGTAGATGTGGGCGCCGCGCTTCTTGGCGTGCTCCAGCTCCTCGAGGACGACGACACCGGCGCCCTCGCCGATCACGAAGCCGTCACGGTCCTTGTCGTAGGGACGCGACGCCTTCTCCGGCGTGTCGTTGAAATTCGTGGACAGGGCGCGCATGGCGGCGAAACCGCCGACGCCCAGGCGGCTGACCGCCGCTTCCGTGCCGCCGGCGACCATCACGTCCGCGTCACCCAGCATGATCAGGCGCGAGGCGTCGCCGATGGCGTGCGCGCCGGTCGAGCAGGCCGTGACCACCGCGTGGTTCGGGCCCTTGAAGCCGTGCTGGATGGAGATGTGGCCGGACGCCAGATTGATGAGGCAGGCCGGAATGAAGAAGGGGGAGATGCGGCGCGGGCCTTTTTCGGCCAGGGTGACCGCACCGTCGGCGATGCCCGGCAGGCCGCCGATGCCCGAGCCCACCATGACGCCGGTGAGTTCGCGCTCTTCCTCGGTCTGGGGAACCCAGCCGGAATCCTTGATCGCTTCGTGGGCGGCGGCGATGGCGAAGATGATGAAATCATCCATCTTCCGCTGGTCCTTCGGCGGCACGAAGGCATCGGGGTTGAACAACCCGTCACCATCCCCGCGCGGAACCTGCCCGGCAACTTTCGAGGCCAGATCGGAGGCGTCAAAACCCGTGATGGCGCGGATGCCCGATTGGCTGGCGGTCAGACGCTCCCAGTTGAGCTTGTGGCCGACACCGAGCGGCGTGACCAGACCAAGGCCGGTAACGACGACACGTCTCATGGGGTATTCCTTGACCTTTCCTCGGAAAACTCAGCGACGGCCAGGCCACTTTGAAAAGCTGCCTGGCCTTCTTGCGCCACGCCTGATCAGGCGGCGGCGTTCGCCTTGATGAAGTCGATGGCGTCCTTCACCGTCAGAATCTTCTCGGCGGCGTCGTCCGGAATCTCGCAGCCGAACTCTTCCTCGAAAGCCATAACCAGCTCGACCGTGTCGAGGCTGTCGGCGCCGAGATCGTCGATGAAGGAGGCGTTCTCCGTCACCTTCGACTCCTCGACCCCGAGGTGGTCCACAACGATCTTCTTAACGCGCTCGGCGACATCGCTCATTTTTTAAGACCTTCCAATCCTTGAGACCGCTCGGGCGAATTCGGCCGGCTCAACACGCGGCTGCGTGCCTTCCTGCCACAAAAAGCCCCGTCCGATAACACATTTTTACAGCCTTGACCAGCGCCCGCGGGAGCCGGTCCGAACCTGTGGTTCAGGCAGCGAATCCGCCTCAGATCATGGCCATGCCGCCGTTGATGTGCAGCGTCTGGCCGGTGACATAGGCGGCCTCATCGCTCGCCAGGTACACGACTCCGGCGGCGATTTCCCCCGGCTCGCCCATGCGGCCGGAAGGAATGGCGGTGAGCAGCTTGTCCTTCTGCTCGGAACTCAGGGCGTCGGTCATCGCCGTGGTGATGAAACCCGGCGCGACGCAGTTCACGGTGATGCCGCGCGACGCGACCTCCGCGGCCAACGACTTCGACATGCCGATCATGCCGGCCTTGGAGGCGGCGTAGTTGGCCTGGCCGGGGTTGCCGGTGACGCCGACGATCGAGGTGATGCCGATGATGCGGCCCCAGCGGCGCTTCATCATGCCGCGCAGCACGGCGCGCGACAGGCGGAAGGCGGCGGTCAGGTTGACGTCCAGCACCGACTGCCAGTCGTCGTCCTTCATGCGCATGGCCAGCTGGTCGCGGGTCAGGCCGGCGTTGTTCACCAGTATGTCGATCTGGCCGAGGGCGGCCTCCGCGTCCTTGGCGAGCTGTTCGGTCCCGGCGGCGTCGGCGAGATTGCCGGGCACCACCAGGGCGCGCTCGCCCAGTTCGGCGGCGAGCGCCTCCAGCGGGGCGACGCGGGTGCCGGACAGGGCGACGGTGGCGCCCTGCGCGTGCAGCGCGCGGGCGATCTGCGCCCCGATGCCACCCGAGGCGCCGGTGACCAGCGCCTTCTTTCCGGTCAGGTCGAACATGGAATGCCTCACAGGGTCTTCAGGAACGATTCGACGTCGGCCGGGCCCTGGACGGAGGTTCCGGCCAACTCCTTGTCGATGCGCTTGGCGAGACCCGACAGCACCTTGCCGGAGCCGAGTTCGACCAGCGTGTCGACGCCCTGCTCCTTCATATAGAGCACGCACTCGCGCCAGCGAACCATGCCGGTCACCTGCTCCACCAGAAGGCGGCGGATCTCGTTGGGGTCCGACACGGCGGCGGCGGTCACGTTGGCGACCACCGGAACCGCCGGCGCGTTGATCGTCACGTTGGCCAGGGCCTCGGCCATGGCGTCGGCGGCGGGCTGCATCAGCGGGCAGTGGAAGGGCGCGCTGACCGGCAGGCGCACGGTGCGCTTCAGCCCGCGCTCCGCCGCGATCACGATGGCGCGCTCGATGGCCTCGGCGTGGCCGGAGATCACCACCTGCCCCGACGAGTTGTCGTTGGCGACGGTGCAGACCTCGGTCTGGCCCGCCGGGGTCTTGGCGGCGTCGGCGGCGATGGCCTGGGCCTGCTCCAGCTCGGCGCCCAGCAGCGCGGCCATGGCGCCCTGCCCGACCGGCACGGCCTTCTGCATGGCCTGGCCGCGCAGCTTCAGCAGGCGCGCGGTGTCGGCCAGCGTGAAGGCGCCGGCGGCGCACAGGGCCGAGTACTCGCCGAGCGAATGGCCGGCGACGAAGGTCGCGTGCTTGCCCAGGTCGAGCCCGCCCTGGTCCTTCAGCACCCGCATGACCGCGACGCTGACGGCCATCAGGGCCGGCTGGGCGTTCTCGGTCAGCGTCAGGTCGGCCTCGGGGCCTTCGAACATCAGGCGGGACAGGCGCTGGTTCAGCGCGTCGTCCACCTCTTCAAAGGTGAGCCGCGCGACCTCGAACGCCTCGGCCAGCTCGCGGCCCATGCCGACGGCTTGGCTGCCCTGGCCCGGAAAGACGAACGCCCTGGTCATGCTGTCTGGGAACCCTAGTAAAAAGGCGCGCCACCCGCGGCGCTGCCGTTGAATTCGGCGACAGTCATACCCGGCCTTTCGGGCAAGTCAAGCGATGCTCAACGTTGAAGGCCTGGAATTGGTGCCTTTCTGTTGCTTTTCCGGCTTTTTTTCATTGCTGCGACGCAAAGGCGAACGGAGAAAAGGGCCTTTCCAAGGCCTTCCGAAGGCAGCGGCGCCGGAATCGCCGGCCGGCTCGTGTTTCCGCTTGTCGGGATAGGGCTTTTGTGCATACTGCGCCGCTTCATAACTCCTTGCCGGTGGCCCGCGTGCCGTCGGCTAGGCCCGGGCGGCTGATCCTGTCCATAGGGGATGGGGCGCAGCGCCGGACCATGAACAGCCATGGGGAGTACAATGGCTCTTTACGAGTGCGTGCTGATCGCGCGCCAGGACATCTCGGCCGCCCAGGCCGAGCAGCTCGGCGAGCAGTTCGCCCAGATCATTCGCGACAACGGCGGCCAGGTCGCCAAGACCGAATACTGGGGTCTGAAGACGCTCACCTACAAGATCAAGAAGAACCGCAAGGGTCACTACACCCTGTTCAACCTTGACGCCCCCGCCGCCGCCGTCCTCGAGATGGAGCGCAACATGGGCATCAACGAGGACGTGCTGCGCTTCATGACCGTCCGCGTCGACGCGCTGGACGCCAACCCGTCGGTGATGATGCAGAGCCGCGGCGAGCGTGGTGACCGCGGCGATCGCGGCGACCGCGGCCCGCGCCGCTTCGAGGATCGTGGCCCGCGCCCGCCGCGCCGCCAGGAGCCCACCGTTGCCGAAGGGGAGAACGCCTAAATGTCCGACAAGCAGACCTCGGGCGCTCCGGCCCGCACCGGTGGCGGTCCCCGCCGTCCGTTCTTCCGCCGCCGCAAGACCTGCCCGTTCTCGGGCGCGAACGCCCCGGCGATCGACTACAAGGACGTCAAGCTCCTGTCCCGCTTCATCTCCGAGCGTGGCAAGATCGTGCCGAGCCGCATCACCGCGGTTTCCGCGAAGAAGCAGCGCGAACTCGCCCGCGCCATCAAGCGCGCCCGTTTCCTGGCCCTGCTTCCCTACGTGGTGAAGTAAGGACCCGAAGCGGACAACAGGCAAAGGCAATCCCATGGCCTCGCCCCTGGCCGCCCCTCTGGCGGCTGCCATCGGTGTCGGCGTGGTCAGCGCTTTCTTCTACCTTGCCGTTCTGTTCGGCGGGTTCGGGGCGCTGATCCTGGGCTATCTGGCGCCGCTGCCGCTGTTCCTCGCGGGACTGTGGCTCGGCTCCACCGCCTCCCTTCTCGCCGGTGCGGCGGGAACGGTGGCGGTCCTGGCGGTGTCGTCCAGCGTCCTGGTGTCTCTCGCCTATCTGGTGACCGCGGCTGTCCCGGTCATCCTGGTGGTGCGGCAGGCGCTGCTGGCGCGGGCGGCTCCCGACGGGAGTGTGGAATGGTATCCTCCGGGCCGGCTCCTGATGGCGCTGACCGGAATGGGACTGGCGGGCCTTCTGGGCGCCGCGGTTCTGACGCTCGATCAGCCCGGCGGGCTGGAGGGCGCGGTGCGGGAAACGCTGGGCCGCATGGCGGACCAGATGTTCTCCGCGCAGGGCCATCAGGCCCCGGACCCGCAGGACATCTGGATGGCCGAGGTGTTGCCGGGCTTCGCGGTGATCTCATGGCTCGTCATGACGATCGTCAACGGAGCCCTGGCGCAGGGCGTCCTGATGCGGTTCGGCCGCAACCGGCGCCCCGCCATGCGGCTGGACGATCTGGAACTGCCACGGTGGCTCGCCACCGCGTTCCTGCTGGCCATGGTCGCGGCCTCGCTGGCGCCCGACCCGGTCGGGTTCCTCGCGGTCAACGCCGCGCTGATCCTGGCCTTGCCATTCGCCTTTGCCGGGCTTTCGGTGGTGCATGTGTTCGCCCGAAGCCGATCGGCCAAGCTGCCGATCCTCATCGGGTTCTACATGTTCCTGTTTCTTTTCGGTTGGCCGATCGTGCTGATGGTCGGTCTGGGCATGATCGAGCAATGGATTGGGCTGCGTCGCCGTCTCCGGCCCGCCGGCCCCGATCAGGAGGACGAGTGATGGAAGTTATTCTGCTGGAGCGGGTCGAGAAGCTCGGCCAGATGGGCCAGGTCGTGAAGGTGCGTCCCGGCTTCGCCCGCAACTATCTGCTGCCGCAGAAGAAGGCCATGCGCGCCACCAAGGCGAACATGGCGTTCTTCGAGAAGCAGAAGGCCCACCTGGAGGCCGTCAACCTCGAGCGCCGCAAGGACGCCGAGCAGGTGGCCACCAAGATGAACGACGTGACGGTCGTCGTGATCCGTCAGGCCGGCGAGACCGGCGTGCTGTACGGTTCGGTGACCCCGCGCGACGTCGCGGACGCCCTTGACGCCGCCGGCTACAAGGTCGACCGCAAGCAGGTGTCGATCGAGACCCCGATCAAGACGCTGGGCCTGTTCAAGCTGCGCGTCGTCCTGCACCCCGAGGTGAGCGTCTCCGTCACGGTGAACGTCGCCCGCTCGCAGGAAGAGGCCGAGCTGCAGCTCTCGCGTGGTGGCATGGTCACCGCGGCCGACCTGCGCGACGACGAGGACGAGATCGAGGAGGCCCCCGAGGCCGCCGAGGCCGAGGTTTCCGAGGAGGGCTGATCGCCCACTCAACGAGACCAGTCCGCTCGTCCGGAAGCCGCCCGCCCTCCGCAAAGGGGGCGAGGCGGCTTTTCCGCTTTTACGGCCCCGCCTCCCCCCTTCCGGATGCGCCGGACGCCCCGCCCCCTGCCCCGTCCGGCGGGTTGCCTCCCTCCGCGCCAAACCCCGACTCTGGTGTCCGGTGATTCGCCTGCGGCGAAGGAACCAGACCGGGTCGTGCGCGACGGATGTGGAGATGCGCGATGCTGCTTGCCCGCCTGCTCAGACCGGCCCTGACCGCCGGTGCCCTGGACATCGTCGGCGCCGATGGGCGCAGGCACCGGGTGGGGGTCGGCACCCCGTCCCTCACGCTGCGCCTGCACGACAAGGCGCTGCACCGCGACCTCGTGGTGAATCCGCGGCTGCGCTTCGGCGAAGCCTACATGGACGGACGCCTGTCCATCGAGGGCGGCTCGGTCTATGACTTCCTGGCGCTGCTGAGCGCCGGGACGGACAATGTCCAGGGCGTCCTTGGCAATCTCCGGGAAGCCCTTTCCCCCGCGCTGCGGCTGGTCCAGCAGAGCAATCCCCTGCGGCGGGCGCGGCGCAACATCGCCCATCACTACGACCTGTCGCTGGCCTTCTTCGAGCTGTTCCTCGATCGCGACCTGCAATACTCCTGCGCCTATTTCCCCACACCCGGCATCGGGCTGGACGAGGCGCAGGAGGCCAAGAAGCGGCACATCGCGGCGAAGCTGCTGCTTCAGCCGGGCATGAGGGTGCTGGACATCGGCTGCGGCTGGGGCGGCATGGCGCTCTATCTTGCCCGCATGACCGGCGCCCAGGTCACCGGGATCACCCTGTCCCGCGAGCAGCTCTCCGTGGCGCGCGAGCGGGCGGCCCATGCCGGGCTGGCCGGCCAGGTCCGCTTCGAACTGCGCGACTACCGGGAGATGGAGGGACGCTTCGACCGCATCGTCTCGGTCGGCATGTTCGAACATGTCGGTGTGCCCCATTATCCCGCCTTCTTCGCCAAGCTGCGCGACCTGCTGGCCGAGGACGGGGTGGCGCTGCTGCATTCCATCGGCCGGTCGGACGGGCCGGGCTCCACCAACCCGTGGTTCCGCAAATACATCTTTCCAGGCGGCTACTCGCCCGCCCTGTCGGAGGTGATCCCGGCGGTGGAGAAGGCCGGGCTGTGGAACACCGACGTCGAGATTCTCCGCCTGCACTACGCCGAAACGCTGCGCCACTGGCGGGAACGCTTCGCGGCCCGGCGGGAGGAGGCCCGCGCGATGCACGACGAACGCTTTTGCCGGATGTGGGAGTTCTATCTGGCGGGGGCGGAGATCAGCTTCCGCTACCAGGGACACATGGTTTTCCAGATGCAGCTCGCCCGCTCGCTGGGCGCCGTTCCGCTCGTCCGCGACTACCTGCATCGCGCCGAGACGGCCTTGGCCGACGCCCCGCCGCAGCCCTTGCGGACCGGCCGGACCATCGGCGCCAACAACGCTTGACAAGCGGTGTCCGCGCCATATCGACCCACAGGTTTGGCAAAGCGCCAAAGCTTTGATATATAATTATATTTCCCGGCTATCCCCAGCTTTCACCAGCTGTGGGCAAAAGTTACTCACAGGAATGTGGGTAGATTTACCCCGATCGCACAGCTTTGCGCCCCGCCCTTTGCTAAAGTGCCGCCATGGATGACAAGACCACCCAGCTTTTCGAGCCGCGCCCCCTCGACGGCGGGCTGTCCCGTGCCGGTGCCGCGAAGCCGACGGCGGAATACCGCACGCCGCCGCACAACGAGGAGGCGGAACAGGCGCTCCTCGGCGCCATCCTGGTGAACAACAAGGCGTACGAGAAGGTCGGCGAGTTCCTGCGCGCCGAGCATTTCTACGACCCGGCGCACCAGCGCATCTTCTCGGCCATCGCCAAGATGGTGGAGCGCGGCCAGATCGCCAACCCGGTGACGCTGAAGGCCTATTTCGACAACGACGCCGAGCTGGCGCCGGACGGCGGCGCCGGCTATCTCGCGCAGTTGGCGGCCAACGTCGTGACGGTGGTCAACGCGGGCGATTACGGCAAGACGATCCACGACCTCTTCCTGCGCCGGCAGTTGATCGAGGTCGGCACCGACATGGTGAACGAGGCGTACCAGCACGACCTCGACATCGACGCCATGGACCAGATCGAGACGGCGGAAAAGCAGCTCTTCGACCTCGCCTCGACCGGCGACGTGCGCGGCGGCTTCATCGCCTTCTCCGAGTCGCTGAAGGCGGCCATCGCCACCGCGGAGACGGCCTTCCGGCGGTCGAGCCACGTCACCGGCGTGACCACCGGCCTGCGCGACATGGACCGCAAGCTGGGCGGCCTGCACCCGTCGGACCTCATCATCCTGGCCGGACGCCCCTCCATGGGCAAGACGGCGCTGGCGACCAACATCGCCTTCAACGCGGCCAAGGCGCACATGCGCACCAACGGCGGCGAGGGCGCGCCGGTCGGATTCTTCTCGTTGGAAATGTCGGCGGAGCAGCTCGCCACCCGTATCCTGGCCGGCGAGGCCGAGGTGTCGGGTGACAAGATCCGCCGCGGCGAGATCAAGGACAGCGACTTCCCCAAGTTCGTGGCGGCCAGCCAGGAACTCAGCCGCGTGCCCTTCTTCGTGGACGACACGCCGGCCCTGACCATCGCCGCGGTGCGCACGCGCTGCCGCCGGCTGAAGCGCACCCACGGGCTGGGCATGGTGGTGGTGGACTATCTCCAGCTCCTGCGCGGCAGCTCGACCAAGGGCAACGAGAACCGCGTGCAGGAGATCTCGGAGATCACCCGTGGCCTGAAGGCCATCGCCAAGGAGCTGGAAGTGCCGGTGCTGGCGCTGTCGCAGCTCAGCCGCGCCGTTGAAATGCGCGAGGACAAACGGCCGCAGCTCGCCGACCTGCGCGAATCGGGCTCCATCGAGCAGGACGCCGACGTCGTGATGTTCGTTTACCGCGAACAGTACTATCTTGAGCGCGGCGAGCCGGCCCGCCGGCCCGAAGAGTCGGAGGACAAGTACAACGACCGCTACGCCAACTGGCAGAGGCGCTACGCCGAGGTGCACAACACCGCGGAGGCGATCATCGCCAAGCAGCGTCACGGCCCGATCGGCAGCGTCCGCATGTTCTTCGACGGGCAGTTCACGAAATTCGGCGACCTCGACACGACCCATGACTTCGGCCCTACTGAGTGATCCGCTGGCCCGCGCCGGCGCCGTTCTGACCATCGACCTCGGCGCCGTGGTCGCCAACTGGACGCAGCTCCGCGACCGGGTGGCGCCCGCCGAATGCGCGGCGGTGGTCAAGGCGAACGCCTATGGCCTGGGGGTGGAGCGCGTCGTTCCGGCGCTCGCCGCCGCCGGCTGCCGGACCTTCGTGGTCGCCCAGTTCGAGGAGGCGCTGGCCGTCCGCGCCGTGGCGCCGCCCGACGCCCGCGTGCTGTCGCTGGGCGGCCTGCCCGCCGGCACCGCCCCGGACTTCACGGCCCACCGCATCCTGCCGGTGCTGAACCATCTGGGCGACATCGCCGCGTGGCAGACCCACGCCAAGGCGCAGGGAGCGGCCCTGCCCGCCGTTGTCCACATCGACACGGGGATGAACCGACTCGGGCTCGGCCCGGACGAGCTGGACGCGCTCGTCGGCGACCTCTCCCGGCTGGAGGGGGTGGATGTCCAGGTCTGGATGACCCACCTCGCCTGCGCCGACGAGGATTCGGTGATGAACAGCCAGCAGCTCGGGCGCTTCCGTTCGGCGGTCGGGCGCCTGCCCGCGGCCAAGGCGAGCTTCGCCAATTCCGCCGGGATCTTCCACGGAACGGCCTTCCATTTCGACCTCGTGCGGCCCGGCTGCGCGCTCTACGGCGTCAATCCGACGCCGGGTGCCGTGAACCCGATGCGGGACACCATCCGGCTCGACGCCCGGCTGCTTCAGGTGCGCAACGTTGACAGCCCTATGACCGTTGGCTACGGTGCAACGCACCGCGTTGCGGCGAGAGGAAAAATCGCAACCATCGCAGTGGGTTATGCCGACGGATATCTGCGCTCGCTCAGCGGGCGCGGCCATGTCTTTGTCAATGGCGTGGCCGCTCCGGTGGTTGGGCGCGTTTCGATGGATCTGGTGACGGTGGATGTCAGCCACCTTCCCGACGAGGCGGTGACGCCCGGCGGGCTGGTGGAACTGATCGGCCCGAACCGCCCGGTTGACACCGTGGCGAGCGAGGGCGGCACCATCGGCTACGAGATCCTGACCTCGCTGGGCGCGCGTTACCACAGGGTCTACCGCGACCCGCCGCCGCCTGAGGTCGCTTGATGGGTTTCCTTGCCGCCACCGGACGGGCCTTCCTGATCTTTCTGGAAGCCACCGGAAAGCTCGCCATGTTCACCGGTGCCGCCCTGTCGCACTGCGTGCGTCCGCCGTTCTATCCACGGCAGATCCTGCGCCAGATGATCGACATCGGCTATTACTCGCTCCCGGTGGTCGGGCTGACCGCGCTGTTCACCGGCATGGTGCTGGCGCTGCAGAGCTATTCAGGCTTCTCCCGCTTCCAGGCGGAGGGCGCCATCGCCACGGTGGTCGCCCTGTCGGTGACGCGCGAACTGGGGCCGGTGCTGGGCGGCCTGATGGTCGCCGGGCGCATCGGCGCCGCGATGGCCGCCGAGATCGGCACCATGCGCGTGACCGAGCAGATCGACGCGCTGTCCACCCTGTCGACCAACCCCTTCAAGTATCTGGTGGCGCCCCGCCTGATCGCCGGGCTGGCCATGCTGCCGCTGCTGGTGCTGGTGGCGGACATCATCGGCGTGTTCGGCGGCTTCCTGGTCGGCGTCTACCGGCTGGACTTCAACCCGGCCTCCTACATCGGCCGGACCTGGGAGTTCCTGGAGCCGGTCGACGTGATCTCCGGCCTCGTCAAGGCGGCGGTGTTCGGGTTCATGGTGTCGCTGATGGGCTGCTACCACGGCTACCATTCGCGCGGCGGCGCCCAGGGCGTGGGTGCGGCGACGACCAACGCGGTGGTGTCGGCCTCCATCCTCATCCTGGTGTGGAACTACCTCATCACCGGCATCTTCTTCTCGACGAAGTGAGCGAATCCATGTCCCAGGTTCCCCCCGCTCATCCGCCGAAGATTTCGCTGAAGAACGTGCACAAGGCCTTCGGCCCGAAGGTCGTTCTGAACGGCATCGACCTGGAGGTCGGGCGCGGCGAGTCGCTGGTCGTCATCGGCGGGTCGGGCACCGGCAAGTCGGTCATGCTGAAATGCATCCTCGGCCTGCTATCGCCGGACAGCGGCTCCATCCGCGTCGACGGCGAGGAGACGACGAAGCTGCGCCCGCGCGAGCGGGAGAAGCTGCTGCACAAGTTCGGCATGCTGTTCCAGGGCGCCGCCCTGTTCGACAGCCTGAAGGTCTGGGAGAACGTCGCCTTCGGCCTGATCCAGGGCGAGCACATGCCGCGCGCCAAGGCCAAGGACATCGCCATCGCCAAGATGGGCGCGGTCGGCCTCGGCCCGGAGGTGGGCGAGCTGTTCCCGTCGGAGCTGTCGGGCGGCATGCAGAAGCGCGTCGGCCTCGCCCGCGCCATCGCCGACGAGCCGGAGATCATCTTCTTCGACGAGCCGACGACCGGCCTCGACCCGATCATGGCCGACGTGATCAACGAGCTGATCGTGAAGTGCGTGAAGGATCTGGGCGCCACCGCCGTGACCATCACCCACGACATGGCCTCGGCCCGCAAGATCGCCGACCGGGTCGCGATGATCTACCAGGGCCGGATCATCTGGACCGGCCACGCCAACGACATCGATCACTCCGGCAATCCCTATGTGGACCAGTTCGTCCATGGCCGGGGCGAAGGACCGAACAAGATGCAGGTGCGCGCGCTGTAAAGCGTCGCAGCACCGGTTCGTGCAAAATTAACCTGCCGCCCGGTAGGGTCGGCCAGAAAGAGCGCCGGCCACCACAGGCCGGCGTCCCATCGGAGAGACGAGCATGGCGGACATCACCACGAACGGACTGGCCTTCGCGAGCTTCATGCTGAGCGCCAAGATTCTGGAGACGCTCCAGGCCAAGGGGCTTCTGACCAACGAAGAGACGGTGCAGACCATCAAGAACGCCCACGAGCAGCTTCTCAAGAACGACAACCAGCTGTCGCTCGAAGCGGCCGACGCGCTCGCCCATTTCTTCGCCGGCCCGACCGAGGGGAAGTAACCGTCACGGCGCCGGGCGCGCCGCCGACCGCGCGAGGTTGTCGCGCAGTTCCGGCAGCAGAACGGCGCCCAGCATGGCGATGACCGGCAGCAGGGCGTAATCGCCCTCTGCCGCCGCCGCGATCAAATCCCCGCGGGTCAGCAACTCCAGCCGCATCTCCTCAAGGTCCCCGGAGTCCGCCTCCGTCACCTTGCGGGCGTTGCGGGCGTGGAACATATGGCAGACGCAGCCGCGCTGGTTGCCCTGGACCACGTAGGAGCCGAGCGCGGTCCAGCCGTCCGCGGCGTGGCCCGTCTCCTCCAGCAACTCCCGCTTCGCCGCCGCCAGCGGCTCCTCGCCGGGGTTGAGGGCCCCGGCGGGAAAGGTCAGGCTGACCCGGCGCGGGCCATGCTTGTAGGTGCGCAGCATCAGCGCGCGCCCATCCTCGTCCTCGACGAACATCTGGACGAAGTCCGTCTGCTCGACCTGATAGAAATTTTCCACCCGCCGGCCGTCCGGCGTCTCGACGGTCTCGGCGTGCACCTTCAGGAAGGGCCCGGCGTCGAGCAGGGTCCGCCGCTCCAGGACCGTCCAGGGCTTCAGTTCCCCGCTCATGCCGCAGCGGCCCCGTCGGTGGAGTCATAGGGCGGCTGGGTGAAGCCCGCCGGCGACAGGGTGAAGATCTCGCAGCCCGTCTCGGTGATGCCGACCTGATGCTCGAACTGGGCGGACAGGGAGCGGTCGCGGGTGACGGTGGTCCAGCCGTCCGACAGGATCTTCACGTCCGGCTTGCCGGCGTTGAGCATCGGCTCGATGGTGAAGACCATGCCCGGAACCAGCAGAACCCCGGTGCCGCGCTTGCCGAAATGATCGACATGGGGCGCGTCGTGGAACACCCGCCCGATGCCGTGCCCGCCGAAATCGCGCACCACGCCGTAGCGGTGGGATTCGGCCAGGGTCTGGATGGCGTGGCCGATGTCGCCCAGATGATTGCCCGGCTTGGCCTGCGCGATGCCGGCCATCATCGCCTTGTAGGTGATGTCCACCAGCTTGCGCGCCTTGACCCCGATCTTCTCGCCGACGAAGAACATGCGGCTGGTGTCGCCGTACCAGCCGTCGAGGATCACCGTCACGTCGACGTTCACGATGTCGCCGTCGACCAGCGTCTTGTCGTCGGACGGAATGCCGTGATTCACCACATGGTTCGGTGAAATGCAGCTCGCCGCCGGATAGCCGTGATAGCCGAGGGTCGCGGGGATGGCGCCGTTGTCCCGCATGAAGGCCTCGATCAGCCGGTTCAGATGGCCCGTGCTGACCCCCGGCACCACATGGGGCGCGATGTAATCGAGCGTCGCCGCGGCCAGCCGCCCGGCCTTGCGGATCGCCTCGAACTCCTCCGGGCCGTGCAGCGGGATCTTCCGCGCGTCCTTGTCCGCCACCGTGTCACCTCACATCCGTTGTTCATCGTGATTCCGGGACAGAACCTACCACCGGAACAGCCGAGAAAAGCCCCAGCTTTTTATCACCTCTGCCATAGGATTTAGAACGTCAGCTTGCTATATGTGGGGCGCTGCCGCTCCAACCAATCGCTAGACCTTTGGCAAAGCCAACCACCCGCTACGTCTGCCAGGCTTGCGGCGCGTCCTTCCCGAAATGGGCGGGTCGCTGCGACGCCTGCGGCGAATGGAACACCCTCGTCGAAGAAGCCGCCCCGGAAGCCGCCCCCAAGGGATTGGGCGTGGCGCGCGGACGCCGGCTGGACTTCGTCGGGCTGGCCGGCTCAAGCGAGGCGCCGCCGCGCCGCATGACCCGCATCGAGGAGTTCGACCGCGTCTGCGGCGGCGGCCTCGTCCCCGGATCGGCGATCCTGATCGGCGGCGATCCCGGCATCGGCAAATCCACCCTTCTCCTCCAGGCGATGGCCCGGCTGTCGCAGGAACACCGCTGCGCCTACGTCTCCGGCGAAGAGGCGGTGGATCAGGTGCGGCTGCGCGCCGTCCGGCTGGGCTGCGCCGCTGCGCCGGTCCAGCTCGCCTCGGCGACCAGCGTGCGCGACATCGTCGCCTCGCTGGACGGCACGGACGGGCCGGAGGTGGTCGTGATCGATTCGATCCAGACCATGTATGTCGACAATCTGGACAGCGCCCCCGGCACCGTCGCCCAGGTCCGGGCGAGCGCGCAGGAACTGATCCGCGTCGCCAAGCGGCGCGGCTGCGTGCTGCTGCTGGTCGGCCACGTCACCAAGGAAGGCACCATCGCCGGCCCCCGCGTGCTGGAGCACATGGTGGACACGGTGCTCTATTTCGAAGGCGAGCGCGGCCACCAGTTCCGCATCCTGCGCGCGGTCAAGAACCGCTTCGGCGCGACGGACGAGATCGGCGTGTTCGAGATGACCGACGGCGGGCTGGGCGAGGTCGCCAACCCCTCCGCCCTGTTCCTGGCGGAACGGCGCGGCGACGTGTCGGGCGCCGCGGTCTTCGCCGGCATGGAGGGCACCCGCCCCGTTCTGGTGGAGGTCCAGGCCCTGGTCGCCCCCTCCCCGCTCGGCACGCCGCGGCGCGCGGTGGTCGGCTGGGACTCGGCGCGGCTCGCCATGGTGCTGGCGGTGCTGGAGGCGCGCTGCGGCGTTCAGATCGGCGCCAACGACGTCTATCTGAACGTGGCCGGCGGGCTGCGCATCACCGAGCCGGCGGCGGACCTCGCGGTCGCCGCGGCGCTCGTCTCCTCCCTGACCGGGGAGCCGGTGCCCGCCGACGCCGTGGTCTTCGGCGAGATCGGCCTGTCGGGCGAGGTGCGCGCCGTGGGCCAGAGCGACGCCCGGCTGAAGGAAGCCGCGAAGCTGGGGTTTTCAACGGCGATCTTTCCGGCTAGACGGAACGGCAAGAAGCCGGGGCGCGGCGACAACGGCCTGAAATCGGTCGAGCTGCAGCAGCTCAGCGAACTGCTGCCGCTGTTCCAGGCCGGATCGGGAGCCCGTCCGCCGCGCGGCCGGGATTGACACGAGCATCTGAAGCGAAAGCGCACGAGGCGTAGCGGCGTAATGGACACTTTTCCGATCAACCCGGCGGATCTGGCCGTCATCGTGGTGCTTCTGCTGTCGGCCCTGCTGGCCTTCACCCGCGGCATGGTGGCCGAGGTGCTGTCGGTCGCCGCCTGGGTGGGTGCCGCGCTGATCACGCTGAACGCCCTGCCCCACGTTCTCCCCATCGCGCAGACCTACATCCACGTCGAGATGGCCGCCTACGCCGCGTCGGCGGTGGCGCTGTTCGTCGTCAGCCTTGTGGTTTTGACAATCCTGGGCCGCGTCGTGTCGCGCGGGGTGCAGAACTCCGGCCTTTCGGCGCTCGACCGCTCGCTGGGCTTCGTCTTCGGCCTGCTGAAGGGTGCAATCCTCGCCTCCGTCGCCTATCTCTTCTTCGCCTGGCTGGTGCCGAACCCGGCGGAGCATCCGGCGTGGCTGCAGAGCGCCAAGACCCGGCCGATGCTGGTCTCCGGCGCCTCCATGATCTACGAGGTGATGCCGGAGTCGCTGCGCAAGGACGGGCTGGGCCAGATGGACATGGCGCGGGAGCGCGCGCGGCAGGCGGTGGAGGCCAAGGAGGCCCTGGACCGCCTGTCCACGCCGGTTCCCGGCGCGCCGAAGACCGGTGGTGCGTCGCCATCCGATACCGGCTATAAGGACCGGGACCGCGGCGACCTTGAGCGACTGATCCAGAACGCACGCTGAACGCCGCATGGTGCAGAGTGCCTGTGTGTAACGCCCCGCTGGCGAGTGGCCGCCGGGGCAATGCCCTTTGGTGATGCTGTGTATGACGAGGATCTTCCGATGCTGACGACGCATCCGTTCGACGACGACAAGCTGCGCGAGGAGTGCGGCGTGTTCGGCATCCACAGCCATCCGCAGGCGGGAGCCATCACCGCGCTCGGCCTGCACGCGCTGCAGCATCGCGGCCAGGAAGCCTGCGGCATCGTCAGCCACGACGGCGACCGCTTCCATCTGGAGCACACCCTGGGCCTCGTCGGCGATCACTTCTCGTCCGAAGCGATCATCGGCAAGCTGAAGGGTCCGCAGGCCATCGGCCATGTCCGCTACGCCACCACGGGCGACACGACGATCCGCAACGTCCAGCCGCTCTACGCCGACTTCGAGTTCGGCGGCTTCGCGCTGGCCCACAACGGCAACCTGACCAACGCGCACACGCTGCGCCGCCAGCTCGTCCGCCGCGGCTGCCTGTTCCAGTCCACCACCGACACCGAGACCATCGTCCATCTGATGGCCATCGCCCGCGGCGGTTCGCCGGTGGACCGGCTGATCGAGGCGGTGCGGCAGGTCGAGGGCGCCTTCTCCCTGGTGGCGCTGACCCCGAACGAGGTGATCGGCGTGCGCGACCCGCTGGGCGTCCGCCCGCTGGTCCTCGGCAAGCTGGGCGACACCTACATCGTGACCAGCGAGACCTGCGCGCTCGACATCGTCGGCGCCGATTACGTGCGCGACGTCGAGCCGGGCGAGATGGTCGTTCTGAACGAGCAGGGCGTGCAGAGCCTGCGCCCCTTCCAGCCGCAGGGCCGCCGTTTCTGCATCTTCGAATACATCTACTTCGCGCGTCCCGACAGCGTGATGGAGGGGTCCTCCGTCTACAACGCCCGCCAGCGGATCGGCGCCGAGCTGGCCCGCGAGTCGGGGATCGAGGCTGACGTGGTCGTGCCGGTGCCCGACAGCGGCGTGCCGGCCGCCCTCGGCTACGCCACGCAGAGCGGCGTGCCCTTCGAGCTGGGCATCATCCGCAACCATTATGTCGGCCGCACCTTCATCGAGCCGACCGACCAGATCCGCCATCTGGGCGTGAAGCTGAAGCACAACGCCAACCGCGCCATGATCGAGGGCAAGCGGGTGGTGCTGGTGGACGACAGCATCGTGCGCGGCACGACCTCGAAGAAGATCGTCGAGATGGTGCGCGCCGCCGGGGCGAAGGAAGTGCACATGCGCATTTCCAGCCCGCCGACCTCGCACCCCTGCTTCTACGGCATCGACACGCCGGAGCAGAGCAAGCTGCTCGCCCACCGCATGTCGGTGGAGGAGATGCGCGAGTTCATCCAGGCCGACAGCCTCGCCTTCATCTCGCTGGACGGCCTCTACCGGGCCATGGGCGCGGAGCGGCGCGACCCGCAGAACCTGACCTTCTGCGACGCCTGTTTCACCGGCGACTACCCCATCGCGCTGACCGACGCGCTGGACCACCCGCCGGTCGAGGCGAACGTCCGCATCCGCGCCTGACCGCCTGACCACCGCCGCGACGGGCCGGCCGCAACCCAGCGGACCGGCCCGTTTGCCAATCCCGCTACCGAACATCGTCGAGTCGCCGCCATGTCCCGTCTTTCCGGCCGCACCGCCCTCATCACCGGCGCCTCGCGCGGCATCGGCGCCGCCGTCGCCAAGCGCTTCGCCGCCGAAGGCGCCCACGTCATCCTCGCCGCCCGCACCGTCGGCGGGCTGGAGGAAACCGACGACGCGATCTTCCAGGCCACCGGCCGCAACGCCACGCTGGTCCCGCTGGATCTGCGCCAGTTCGACAAGATCGACCAGCTCGGCTACTCGATCTTCGAGCGCTTCGGGAAGCTCGACATCCTGGTCAGCAACGCCGGCGTCCTGGAGGCTCTGGGGCCGGTCGCCCATTACGATCCGAAGCTGTGGCAGCGCGTGATGGACGTGAACGTCACGGCCAACTTCCGCCTGATCCGCTCCTTCGACCGCCTGCTGCGCGCGTCCGACGCGGGACGCGCCATCTTCGTGACGTCGGGCGCCGCGAACGCGCCCTACCCCTACTGGAGCCCGTACGGGGCCAGCAAGGCGGCGCTGGAGATGATGGTGAAGACCTACGCGATGGAAATCGCCGCGTCGAACCTGCGCGTCAATCTGGTCGATCCCGGCATCGTGGCGACCAAACTGCGCATGCAGGCCTTCCCCGGCGAGGACCAGACCAAGCTGGCCCAACCGGACGACGTGGCCGAGGCCTTCGTGGCTCTGGCGGAGGCGTCCTGCACCCGCCACGGCGAGGTCGTGTCGGCGCAAGGGTAAGAAGACAAGGAAGGGTGGTGGCACCGAGCCTCCACCCCTCCTGTCGGATCAATCGTCCGCGTAGGGATTCTTCTGCTTGCGCAGGAGCAGCCGCACCGGCACGCCCGGCAGGTCGAACGTCTCGCGCAGATGCCCGATCAGATAGCGCTGGTAGCTTTCCGGCAGATCCAGCGGCTTGTTCACGAACAGCGCCACGGTCGGCGGGCGGGTCTTCACCTGCGTGGCGTAACGGATCTTCACACGGCGGCCCTCGACCAGGGGCGGCGGGTGGTGATCCAGCACACCCTCGATCCAGCGGTTGAGCTGGGCGGTCGGGATGCGGCGGTTCCATTGCCCGTAGGTCGACAGGATCGAATCCAGCAGCGTGTCCAGCTTCTTGCCCTGCAGGGCGGAGATGGTCACGACCTCCACGCCCTTGATCTGGGCCAGCGCGGCCTGCAGCTTGTCCTCGACCTGACGCAGGGCCATGGCACGGTCGTCCACGGCGTCCCACTTGTTCAGCGCGATGACCAGGGCGCGGCCTTCCTCCACCACCATGCGGGCGATGGTCAGGTCCTGCTTGTCGAGGATCTGGTTGGCGTCGACCACGAGGAGGACGACCTGGGCCATGCGGACGACGCGCAGGGCGTCGGCGACGGCCAGCTTCTCCACCTTGGCGTCGACGCGGGCGCGCCGGCGCATGCCGGCGGTGTCGACCAGACGGAACTTGCGGCCCCGCCACTCCCAATCGACGCTGATGGCGTCGCGGGTCATCCCGGCCTCGGGGCCGGTCAGAACCCGCTCCTCGCCGATCAGGGCGTTGAGCAGGGTGGACTTGCCGACGTTCGGCCGCCCGACGATGGCGATCTGGATCGGGCGGGCGCGCTCCTCGTCGGTTTCCGGCTGGTCGCCGACGGGAAGTTCCTCTCCATCCTCCCCCTTGAGGGGGGCCGTGGTCTTTTCGACCGCCTCCGGTTCCGGCGGCGCGTAGGGCATCAGGGCCTGGACCAGATCGGCCATGCCCTCGCCATGCTCCGCCGACAGCGCGAGGGGCTCGCCGAGACCAAGCTCGAAGGCCTCATAGAGGCCGGTCATCCCCACCTTGCCTTCCGCCTTGTTGGCGACGAGGACGACGGGGGTCTTGCCCTTGCGCAGCAGGGCCGCGAAGTGGCGGTCCAGCGGCGTGATGCCGGCACGGGCGTCCACGATGAACAGCGCCACGTCGGCGCGTTCCAGGGCGCGTTCGGTCTGGCGGCGCATGCGCGCCTCCAGGCTGTCGTCGGTGACGTCCTCCAGGCCCGCGGTATCGACCACGGTGAAGGACAGCCCGCCCACATGGGCGGGCGCCGAGCGCCAGTCGCGCGTCACGCCGGGCGTGTCGTCGACCAGCGCCAGCTTCTTGCCGGCCAAACGGTTGAACAGAGTCGATTTGCCGACATTCGGCCGACCGACGAGAGCGACGGTGAAGGACATCGGGCCGGGGGCCTTATAAAGAACCAAGGGTGGCGATCAGCGGTACGCCACCAGCGTACCGTTCTCGCCCAGGACATATAGGGTGTTGTTCGCCACGACCGGAGGCAAATAGGTGGAGGCCGGCAGAGAATAGCGGGTCAGCACCTGCCCGTCGGCGGGCGACAGGGCCAGCATCTGCCCGTTCGACCCGGTGACGTAGAGCTTGCCGCCGGCCAGGACCGGACCCGACCAGGTGATCGGCCCCTTCTTGTCCTCCGGATCGGTGAACGGCGCCAGCTGGGTGACCCAGCGGGCGTGGCCGGCCTGACGGGTCAGGGCGACCAGCTCCGAATCGTTGGTGACCACGAAGAGGTGGTCGCCGGCGAGCCAGGGAGTCTGGGTGCCGCCGATCTCCGCCTCCCACAGGCGGATGCCGATGCGCTCGTCGATGGCGACCATGCGGCCGGAATGGCCGATCGCGTAGACGACGCCGCGGTCGATCACCGGCAGGCCGCGGATGTCGGCGAGGCTGCTCAGGGCGCCGCTGCGGCGGATGGCCGCCAGGCTCTCCTGCCACGCCACGCGCCCGTTCTCCGGACGCAGGCCGTACAGCTCGCCGGAGGAGTAAGGGGCGACGATCAGGGTCGGCGAGGCGGCCGGGCTGACGGCGCCCAGCAGGCCTGCCGTCTCCAGGATGCCCTGATGCGACCACTGGACGGCGCCGTCGGACGCCGACAGGGCGGTGAGCTGGTTGTCCAGCGTCAGGACGAGGACACGCCCGCCCTCCACCGTCGGGGCGCCGCGCACCGGACCCGGCACGCGCTTGCGCCAGACGATCGAGCCGTTGGCGGGATCGAGCGCCACCACCTCGCCGAAGCCGGTGGCCGCGAAGACACGCCCGTCGGCGTAGGCGACGCCGCCGCCGCTGGCGCCGCCGCGCTCCTTCTCCGGCTTGGTGTCGACGCGCCAGAGCTGGCGCCCGGTGCGCTCGTCCAGCGCGGCGACGTGCGAGTCGGCGTCCATGGCGAAGATGCGCCCGTCGGCGATGACCGGCGTGGCCAGCAGCGAGCGGGAGCTGCTCGCCCCCGTGCCGACGTCGCCGCGCCACGCCTCGGCCGGCGTGGCCGACAGAGCGAGGTTGCCGCCGGAGTGTTCCGGCGTGCCGCCGGGCTGCGCCCAGGCCGGGTTGGCCACGGCGGTCGGCAGAGCGACCGGCGTGCCGACCAGCCGCTGGTCGACCTCCACCTTGCGCTCGCGGGTCAGGACGGACACCCGCTCGCCCGGCAGGGGCGGATCGGGGGTCTTGCCGAACCACCCGCTGACGGTGTCGCAGCCGCTGAGCAGCACGGCCAGCAGCGGGGCGGAAAGCAGGGCGGTGCGCAGGGAGCGGCGCTTCGCGGTCGGGTGCGCGGTCGGGGCGGCCATGGGAATGCGGGTCATCAGCTCTTGCCGTAGAGGGTGGCGAGATCGGCGGCGCGCGACCGGACGCCGGCCGGAGCCTGCGAGTCGTCGGCCAATTGCTGGAACAGGGTGCGCGCGCGCTCCTTGTCCCCGGCGCGGGCGGCGAGCACGGCGCTCATCTCGCGGGCGGAGAAGCGCCAGGGATTGGCGTCCGCCGTCAGCGGCTGGAGCCGCGCCTGGAGCTGCGCCGGATCGCCGGATTCGAGCTGGTGCATCACCGACAGCAGGGCCGCCAGCTCGCGGTAGACCGCGGCGGCGCCGGCGTTGTTGGACAGCGTGTCGTAGACGGCCACGGCCTCCGCCGTCTTGCCCTCGCGGGCCAGCAGGGCGGCGGCGTTCAGCTGGGCCAGCGCGGCCATGCCGGGGTCGGCCTTGGTGGCGAAGGCGGCCAGCGCCTCGACGCCCTTGTCCGGCCCCTGGGCGGCCTGGGAAAGGGCGGCGGCCAGGGCCGTCGTTCCGCTCTCCTTCTGCGACTGCTGCCAGTTGCGCCAGGCGACCGTGCCGCCCGTCGCGGCGACGACCGCCAGCGCGGCCGCCAGCATGATGCCGCCGTAGCGCTTGAACACGCGCTCCATGCGGTCGCGGCGCAGATCCTCGTCGACTTCGCGGAAAATATCGCTCATGGCTCTACAGCGGCATCCTACGGCACGAAAACCGTTACAGCGGGGATTGCGCCCGCGCGCGGCTGCGGCGGGCGGTTCTGATGGTTCAAAGGGCCGGATAGCATTGGGCGCCGCACGCGGTCAAGGCGCAACGGCGCCCATCCAGGTATTAAGGCCACGCTTCGGGCGGAATCAGGCGGGATTCCGCCATTTGATGGAGCAGCCCATGCTGGGGATCTGGTCGGTCGGCCCCTGCCCCGTCTGGGCGACGCGGACCATCGCGTGGAACAGCTCGCGCGGGGCGTCCGGGATCGGCTCGCGCTTGGAGGCGTCCAGCCGGCCGCGGTACTGCAGGCAAAGGTCGGCGTTGAAGCCGAAGAAGTCGGGCGTGCAGACCGCGCCGTAGGCCCGCGCCACCTCCTGCGTCTCGTCGAGCAGGTAGGGGAAGGTGAAGCCGTGCTCCGCCGCGAAGCGCTTCATGTTGTCGAAGCTGTCGTCGGGGTAGGCGTCGGTGTCGTTGGACATGATGGCGACGGCGCCGATGCCGTGGGCCTTCAGCGCGTCGACCTCCTCGACGATCCGCCCGATCACCGCCTTCACGTAGGGGCAGTGGTTGCAGATGAACATGACCAGCGTGCCGCTCGGTCCCTGGACGTCGGCCAGGCTGTAGGTCTTTCCATCGGTTCCCTTCAGGCTGAAATCCTCCGCCTTCCGTCCGAAGTCGCACACCGGGGTTTCCGCCGCCATCGCTGTCTTTCCTCCTTCTGGCCCCATGAACGCGCCGCCGGCGCGGGTTCGGGCATGAGTATATGAGGTGAGGCGAAAGCCGGAATCGAAAAGGCCGCGGCGGCACCTTGTTCGTGCCTGCTCGCGGCCCTGTCGGTCTCCAACCCGGTTTCTTGCTTCCCGCCCTGCCCCGTGCCTTGGCCCTGCCCCCTTACGAGGCCATGGCGGCGGCGGCGATCACCGCCTGGGTGCGGTTCTTGACGCCTAGCGACTTGAAGATCGCCGTGACGTGGATCTTCACCGTGCCCTCGGACAGGCCGAGTTCGTAGGCGATCTGCTTGTTCGACTTGCCCGCCCGCAGGCAATCCAGGACTTCCCGCTGGCGCTGGGTCAGGCCGTAGGCGCTGCGGTCCGCACCGTCCAGGCGACCGCGGCGCGGCGCGGCGTCGGAGGCCGCCGTCGCGGCGGTGAGCGCGCCGGGCGGCACATAGATGCCGCCGGAGAAGACGAGGTTCAGCGCGCCCATCATCACCTTGACGCTGCTGGACTTCGGAATGTAGCCGGTGGCCCCGTGGTCGAGCGCGCCGCGGATGTCGCTCAGCGCCTCGGAGGCCGAGATCACCACCACCGGAACGCCCGGCTGGAGGCTCTGCACCTCGCGCAGGCCGTCGAAGCCCGGCCAGTTCGGCATGTGCAGATCCATCAGCACGACGTCGAACCCGCCGCCCACGCGGCATTGCTGAAGCACCTCGTCGAAGGTGCCCGCCTCGATGAAGATCGCGTCACCGTGAAGCTGCTCCAGAAGACGGCGCAGGCCTTCACGAAAAAGGAGATGGTCGTCACCGATCAGAATTTTCATGGCCCCGTCCGCCTTCGTTTATCCCGTTGCTTAAGATCAGCCCTCCCAGGACCAACCGGGCCACTCCCGTTGGCGATCCATCTACCCTTTCGCCCTGTGGCTTGAAGAACTGCTACCACATTCGGAAGAGGGGCAATATCCGGACAAGGGCCATAGGTCATTTGCGGCGCGGAACGACCGTCCCCTACGGCGAAGGCCGACTGAACAAAACAAGAACTAAAACCTTCCGCCTATGCCTCTGCACGAAAGAAAGCGGCAGCGGGATTATCTCCATGTTTGGTTGTTCTGGATGATGACGGCGCCGTCGCTCGCACATAAAACATCCCATGCGCGCAAAGGATTAGAGCCGATGATCGAAATGCGTGAAAAACCTATCCCATCGGTTCGGCGGCTTGACCGGATGGCCAGTGCTTTTCCTAAACGAATCTCCCTCTTTGCGGCACATACCTGTCCTGGCCTTTCAGAGCAGACGGTCACAAAAGAGTTATCGCTTGGAGTGCCCCTGTCACCATTCAGATGCGCTTGACGATCTTGAGTGATCATCTATCGTTTGATTTACGTGTTACACGTCCAATTTATAAACTGTTTGTCACAGTGTCAAGTTTTTTTCCAGGTTTGATGGATATATGCCTGAAATTCGATGCAGTCTTTAAATGAAAACACTTAAGCGAAGACACAGAGCGCCGACGGATAGAGAGCACGAGACAAGTCTAAAACACAGGCGGCGATAACGCCCGACAAGGGCCTGCCGTGGATGCCTCCTCCAAACAGAGCTGACCCATGCACATGAACCATGAGTACGCCCAAGAGAAAGCATCGCACTCGACCCGCAACGCGGTGACCCCCATGCACGTCTGCCTGATTCTCGACAACAATTCCCTGACCGACACCGTGGTGCAGGCGCTCGACCGGGCCGGTCGCCATCGTGTGACCGTCTTCCACGACATATCGGAACTGACGCAGAGCACGCTGACGCCCGACGCGATCCTGATCGGCCTTCAGCAGTTCACCGCGCTGCGCGAGAACGAACCGATGGTGTATCTGCGGCTGTCACGCCGGTCGCGGATCGTCGTGGTGCTGTCGTCGCGGGAATTGCTGGACGCCGCACACATCCTGGCCTTCGCCGATGCGTGGGTGTTCGAGGACATCAACGTGGACCGCATCAACGAACTGCTGGACCTGGGGCTGGAGGGGCACTGTCTGATGCCCAAGCAGTTCCTGTCCCGGCTGGGCGTCGATGAGATCCGGCTGACCCTGCTGCCGCGGCTGTCGGAACCGGAGTTCGAAACCCTGCGCCTGCTTGGCCAGGGATTGAACAACCGGACGATCGCCAACCAGCTCGATCTGTCCGAGGCGGTCATCAAGTCGATGGTGCGAAGCGTCCTGTCCAAGCTGCACTTCCGCAACAGAACGGAAGCCGGCGTCTTCGCCGCGCGACAGCAGGGCGCGTTGCAGTCCGCCCGGGAAGGCATGGTGCCGCCGCACATGCACGCGGCCCCGGCCCACCGGACCGGCACGTCCTGACGTCTGTCGGACGCCCTTCACCCCTGATCAACCAACCGAAAGAATCCCGGCCACCGTGCCGGGATATTTTCGTTTGCGCACCAGCTTCCCATCGGAAGCCACATGCGGAAACGCCGGACCGGCCGGCCACACCTTAAAGGGGTGTGGCCGGCCGGTCCGGCGTCTGCACCGGTGGGATGATCGCGGGAGAGCGGTTACTGGTGGGCCGCCGCCGCGGTCACCGCCCCGGCTCCGGCCAACTCTCCGCCGATGCCGTTGTTCAGCGCCCAGATCGCCGCCTGGGTGCGGTTGGAGGCGTTGATCTTGCGCAGCAGGCTCTTCAGGTGAACCTTCACCGTCGCCTCGGTGATGTTCAGGTGGTTGGCGATCATCTTGTTGCTGTCGCCGTTCAGCAGGCAGCGCAGGATCTGCACCTCCCGCTGCGACAGACCCTTGCGCGACACCGGCATGTCGGTGCCGTTCCCGTTCACGCGGCCGGAGATCAGCAGGGCGGCGAGGTGGGTCGGAAACACCTTCTCGCCCATCATCACGAGGCGCAGCGACTGGGCCAGCGCGTCGGACGACAGGTCCTTCATCAGGTAGCCGTCGGCCCCGGCCTCCAACGCGTTGGCAAGGCGGCGCGTGCACAGGTCGCTGGTCAGGATGACCATGCGCGCCTCGGGAAGCTGGGCGCGCAGGCGCCGCATGCCGTCGGCCTCCTCCTCGCCCCCATTCACCAGATCGAGCAGGATGAGCTGCGGACGCAAGCCGTTGTCGACGGAGTTCAGCGCCTCGCGCAGGTTCCCCGCCTCGGCGGCGATCTGAAAGGGTGAATCGTCGAGAAGCCTCTTCAGGCCTTCGCGGAACAGCTTATTGGAGTCGATCAGAAAAGCACGCACTGGTTCCATTGGTCAGCTCCCGCGATTTTTGGAAAATTGCTCTGACTCCCTGGGCAATCTTGTAGGCTACCAATCACCCGAGGTTTCCCCACCCGTGCCCCACCGATGGCATTGACGTGCCGATATTTTGGATGACCTTACCCCTGTGTCGTGCAACACGGTACCACTCTGTGGGATTAAAAGAAGAACGCATTAGGCATATGCGCAAAGCTACTTTTAATCATGGATTACTGCTTCTCTTTTAAAGTACTTACCATCCCCAATCGAATGGATACTTTCCGTCTTTTCTACCACTTTCTTGCACGGAAGCGCACGTTTTGGATGCGGAGGGATAGTTCCCGATTCATGTGGGTTGCCGAAAGTTCCCGACCCCAAACGGTCAGGAGGCACTCATGCCGAAGAAGCGCATCCACCCCTTGCCGACCGCGTCCTATGATCGCAGTCGACCCTTCACCGTAGGTCATAACACCATGCGGAGGGAGCGTTCTCGACAGATGCGGTGCACGGTTCAATGTGGACGATGATCGGTGCGGCGGCGGCCGGCTATCTGCTGCTTCTCGCCCGAAGCGCCTGGAAACAGGGGGAGATGCGCCAGTTCCTGCGCAGCCTCGCCATCGTGGCGGCCCTGTGCGGGCTGGTCGCCGGCGCGGTCCTCGCCGCGATGCTGCTCGATTCGCGCTGACCGCAGGGAGACCGGAGGCCTGAACGCACGAAGGCCCCTCCCCGCGTGACGGCGGAAAGGGGCCTCCCCGGACCGGTCTGCCCGTGGATGGACGGTCAGATCTGGCCGCGCTCGTGGGCCTGCCGCATCAGCACATACTGGCGCATCATCTGGTTGCGGAAGCGGTAGCGGGTCCAGCCCGGCTCGACGACCGGGGCCAGCACGCCGCCATACTCCTCGCGGCAGAGCCGTTCCAGGATGCCGAGCGCCTCCTTGGTCGGCGGAACGCCTCCCGGTCCGGCCAGCTCCTTGGGATCGAAGGTGCCGTAGGAGTCCGCCGGGCACAGGGCGCAGGCCAGCAGCACATCCTCCAGCTCGGCGCGGCGCTCGGCGGCCAGCGCGCGGGCGTAGGAGTCGACGATGCCGCGCTCCGCCTCCTGGAGGCAGCGGGTGACGGCGTAGGCAAGGTCGTCCCGCTCCACCACCGTCGAACCGCGGCTGACCGCGCTGCGGGCGGCGTGCAGGCCGAGAAGCTGCGCGTAGTAGGGCAGACCGCGGACGAACTCGCAGATGCGGTCCACGGCTTCCGGCGCGAAGGCGATCCCGGCGTTCTCGGCACCCGCGTTGATGAGGCGCCCGATCTCGACATCGGTCATCAGCGGCAGATGCACCGGCACCAGCGAGCGCTGGATCGACGGGTGCTTGCCCAGCAGCTGGTCGAGGTTCTCCGCCACGCCGACCACCAGCAGCGTCACCGGGATCGAGCTGTCGGTCAGGTTCTTGAACAGCTCGGCCAGCTTGTTGCGGAAATCCTCGTCGGTGACGCGGTCATACTCGTCGAGGATCAGCAGCACATGGGTGGCGTGGATGCCGGCCAGCACCTCGTTCAGCTCCGTCACGCTGAACCCGCCCTCGGGCAGAAGCTCGTTGAAGCTGGTGAAGCTGCGGCGCGAGGCGAAGGGGTTGTCGATCCCCGACCGGTAATAGGTGGAGGGGATCTTCTTCAGGAAGTGACGGAAGATGTCCTCGAAGCTCAGCTCGGCGCTGCAGGTCAGCTTCAGCGAGAGGTAGCCGGCCTGGCCGGCGATCTTCTCGATGGCGTTGGCGACGGAGGTCTTGCCGCGGCCCCGGTCGCCGAACAGGATGACGTGCGCCCGCTCCTCCTCGATGGCGGAGATGATGCGCTTCAGCGTGTCGGTCCGGCCGATGAACAGCGAGTTCAGCTGCTGCTTGGGCCGCGTCGGCGTGAAGGCCTCGCGCAGCAGGCCGTTCAGCTCGGGCGTGAGGCCCTTCAGCATCGCCGGCGCACCGACCGCCCCCGGTCCACGCAGGCCGCCGTTGACGGTCATGGTGAAGCGCGGAAGATCCGTGTCGGCGGGCGCCTGGCCGCGCTGGCCGCCCAGTCCACCACCGGCACCGCCGCCAAGCGGGCTGTTCAGCGGATCGTGACGCAAGCCCGACGGGCCGCGCATCGTCTCGCCCAAGCCACCGCCGAGCCCACCGCCGAGCCCGCCGCCATTCCCGGTCCCCGCCGCTCCGCCGACCGGTCGCAGATGCGGTGCCGGACGGCCCGCGAGGGGGCTCTGGGATTGCATCGGCGGATGGCCATGAGCCGCATTGCCCGGGGTGGCGCCCGGTCCGGCCGCTCCACCACCCGTGATGCCGCCACCCATGGACATCCGGTCATCCGCATCGGCGGTCGCCCGCCGCTTCCGAAAGAAGTTTCGCATCCGTCCCGATCCCAGAATTCCGCGTTGTCGTCACCAGCCGGCCTCGGCCGGTGGCCTGATCGTCGCGTCGCCCGCCCCGGTTGGCTGGCCCCGGCTTGGCTGGAGGTGCCCGGCGGGTGCGGTGGACGCATTCCGGATGTAAGCGATGCGTCGCCAAGGGTTGCCTGGGATTTCGGATTATTATCCGGAGGAGGCCCAACCCTTATGGCGACTCCTTTCGGGCGATCCGGCACCTCAGAAGCCCGCGGCGTGGCCCAGCAGAGTCCAGACGAACAGGGTGCCGAACAGGGCCGTCAGACCAGCAAGCTCGCGCAGGAAAACCAGGATCGACATGGCAATCTCCCTCGATCGGTTGGCGGGACGTGGCGGACGATGGTGAAACGCCCGACGTCAGCGTCGATGGGGAAAAACGTATCAGAACAAAAAGTGAACAACAAGCCGGTTGTTCGTTTTTTGTTCCGATGCGCACTCCTTGCCCCCGAAATCGCTTCCGGAGCCGGCACCCATGCCGGTCGCGACAGCTCCCGTCGCCTTGCACGCTGTGGCTGGCACCTCCGCGCCACCGGAACCATATGGTCTTGTGGTGAGCGGTTGATGTAAGGAGAAGGTTCGCGGCCGAAGCGTTCCGCCCGCAAGGAAGGGACTCCCGATACCGGACCGCGATCCGAACGAACGGACCATCATGGACAGCGCCAACCAGCAAACCGGCGACGGACCGAGCGGCGCCGCTCCGGCCCCCACCTCCGCTCCCAGTTCCCCTCCCCCGGGCCATCCCCCTCAAGCCAACCGCATGCCCGCCCTCGTCCTGGGGGCGCTGGGCGTCGTTTACGGCGACATCGGGACCAGCCCGCTCTACACAATGCGGGAGTCCTTCACCCACACCGGCCTGCCGCTCGACGAGCCGACCATCCTCGGCGTCCTGTCGCTGGCGACCTGGGCGCTCATCATCGTCGTGACTCTGAAGTACGTCCTGCTCGTCATGCGGGCGGACAACAAGGGCGAGGGCGGCGTCCTGGCGCTCGGCACGCTGGCCCACCGCGGGCTCAGCTCCAGAGCGGGCAACCGCGCCATCATGGCGCTGGCGATCCTCGGCATGGCCCTGTTCTACGGCGACAGCCTGATCACCCCGGCCATTTCGGTGCTGAGCGCGGTGGAGGGGCTGAAGGTCGTCACCCCGTCCCTGTCCCCCTACATCGTTCCGATCACGCTGGCGGTTCTCACCCTGCTGTTCCTGTTTCAGCGGCAGGGCACCGGCCGGGTCGGCATCTTCTTCGGCCCGATCATGGGGGTGTGGTTCGCCACGCTGGCGGTGCTGGGCCTGATGCAGGTGATGCACTGGCCGGACGTTCTGCGCGCCTTCAACCCGCTCTACGGGGCGGCGCTGTTCGTCGACCACGGCTGGGTGGCCTTCCTGACGCTGGGCGCCGTGGTGCTGGCGGTCACGGGGGCGGAGGCGCTCTACGCCGACATGGGCCATTTCGGGCGGGCGCCGATCCGCATCGCCTGGCTCTACCTCGTCCTGCCGGCGCTGCTGCTGAACTACTTCGGGCAGGGCGCCATGCTGCTGCACGAGCCGGAGACGCTGGAGAATCCCTTCTTCCATCTGGCGCCGGACTGGGCGCAGTTCCCCCTGGTCCTGCTGTCGACGGCGGCCACGGTCATCGCCAGCCAGGCGGTGATCTCCGGCGCCTTCTCGCTGACCCGGCAGGCCGTGCAGCTCGGCTACCTGCCGCGGCGCGAAATCCGCCACACCTCCGAGCACGAGGTCGGTCAGGTCTACATCCCGCGCAACAACTGGCTGCTGCTGGTCGGTGTGGTGATCCTGGTGATCGGCTTCGGGTCCAGCAGCAATCTGGCGGCCGCCTACGGCGTGTCGGTGACGGGGGCCATGGCCATCGACACGATCCTGGCCGCGGTGGTGGCGTGGCGGCTGTGGCGCTGGAATCCCCTGCTGGTCATCGCCGCCTTCTCCATCCTGCTGGTGATCGACCTCGCGCTGTTCGGGGCGACCCTGCTGAAGGTGCCGGACGGCGGCTGGTTCCCGCTGCTGATCGCGGCGGCGGTCTACACGCTGATGACCACCTGGCGCCGGGGCCGCCGCATCCTCGCCGAGCGGCTCTACGCCGACGCCCTGCCGATGGACCTGTTCCTGCAGCGCGTCTCGCCGCAGTCGCCGCAGCGCGTCGCCGGAACGGCGGTCTTCATGACCGGCAACCCCGACGTCGTCCCCCACGCCCTGCTCCACAACATCAAGCACAACCGGGTGCTGCACGAGCGGGTGGTCGTCATGACGGTGATCATGGAGGAGGTGCCCCGCGTCTCCCCGGACCGCGCCGTCATGGTGGAGAAGCTGGGCAAGGGATTCTTCCGGGTCGTCCTGCGCTTCGGCTATCTGGAACAGCCCCACATTCCCCGCGCGCTGGAGCGGTGCCGCCGCTTCGGCCTGCATCTGGACATGATGGAGACGTCCTTCTTCCTGGGCCGCGAGACCCTGATCCCGTCGCGGTCGACCGGCCTGCCGGGCTGGCGCGAGCCCGCCTTCATCCTGCTGTCTAAGACGGCCCTGTCGGCCACGGAATTCTTCTGCATTCCGCCGGGCCGCGTGGTGGAACTGGGCACGCAGGTCGAGATCTGACGGTCAATCCGGCCTGACGGTCAATCGGTCAGACGATCAATCCGGTCTGGCGATCAATCCCGCGCCACGATGGGGGTCAGGCGGAAACGGGCGGCGGCGGCTTCCAGCCGCCCGTCGCGCTTCACCGCGTCGACGAACCGGTTGACCCGTTCCAGCCACAGAGGATCGCCCGGCACCACCGCATAGGCGTAGGGCGTGGTGTGGACCGGATGCTCCGGCGTGATCAGGTGTGCCCACTGATGGACGGCGAGCATCCGCTGGCCATAGGGGTAATCGGTGAGGAAGGCGTCGGCGCGCCCGGACTGCACCTCCTCCTCCCGCTCCTGGGGTCCGGAGACGATGCGGACGCTGGCCTTGCGGAAGGCCTGGCTGGCGTAGTGGTCCATGACGGTACCCTTTTGAACCGCCACCACCATGCCGTCCTGGTCCAGATCGCTCCACCGCAGGATGCGCGGGTGAGTCTGGGAGGATACGGCGTAGATGCCGCTGCGCAGGTAGGGTTTGCTGAACGCGACCTTTTCGGCGCGCTCCGCGGTGACGCCGATGCCGAACATGCCGATGTCGCAGCGGTCACCCAGCAGGTCGGGGACGACAGTCGGGAAGCCGCTTTCCACGAAGCTCACCCGCGCGCCCAGGTCCTGGGCGAAGGCGCGCGCCATGTCGATGTCCAGGCCCTGGAATTCCCCGCTGTAGGGGTTGCGGAACGAGATGGCGTAATAATCCGGCCAGATGCACACGCGCAGCAACCCGGTGCGCTGCACCCGGTCGAGCCGGCTTTCCGCCCGGCTCCCTTCTGCGCGGTCCCCTTCCGCCCGAACCGGCGTTGCACCGGCAACAACATGCATCGACTGGAGCGCAGCGTGAAACGCCAACGCTGACAGTGCGATGGAAAGACGCCGCACGACCTGGCCCCCCGGAAACCGGCTTTTCACTGCGACAGGATAGCACCGCGCCCCCCGTCTGCACAGCGCAGGCTTGCGATTCGCCCGCCCGCTGTTAAGATTCGCGCCACATCAGCACACCGCACGGAGCCGCGCGTGATGGCCAAGTTTGCCCTGTTGCAACACCGGGGCGCCCTTCTCACGTTGGCCTTCTTGTCGGTGATGGCTCTTCTGTTCGAGTTCGCCTACGACATCCATGCCGACCGCGCCCTGACGTTGAGGAAAGCGGCGGAGAACATCGACAATTTGGCGAGCGCGCTGGAATCCTCGGTCAGCCGCACGGTCCAGACGGTGGATGTCACGCTCGCCTCGGTGGGCGACGCGGTGACCGTCGGCAAGCTGCTGAACGGCCATCCGCCCCAAGGCCAGGAGGAGGGGGCGCTGACGCCTCTGCTCCAGGAACGGCTCCGCCGCTCGCCGCACATCCGCGGCTTTTTGGTCCTCGACCACCGGGGGGTCCTGGTGGCGACCACGGAGGACCCGCGGCTGCTCGGCACCTCCTACGCGGAGTTGGACCTGTTCCGCGCCCAGCTGTCCGGCCGAAGCGCCGGTCTTCATATCGGGACCCCGATGCGCGGGCGTTTTCTGACGCCGGCCGGGGCCGTGGAGGATCGGTCGGGCAAATGGGTCCTGCCGATGAGCCGGGCCATTCGCAGCGCGGATGGGACGCTCCTGGGGGTCGCGATCGCCTCGGTCAATCCCGAGTATCTGCAAGGCGTCTTCCGGGCGGTGCGCAACGGGCTGCACGGGATGGTGTCGCTCTACCGCCGCGACGGCGTGCTCCTGACCCGGCTTCCGCAGGACGGGGCGGAGGGCATCGGCGCGCCGATGGCGGGGACGGACCTGTTCCGGGTCCATCTTCCCACCTCGGAAGGCGGGGTGTTCCATGAGACCGCCCCGGACGGGCAGGCGCGCATCACCGCCTATCGCGCCACACCGATCTGGCCGCTGATCCTGGCGGTGAGCCGCAGCGAGGACGAGGAACTGGCGGGCTGGTGGAACAACCAGTTGGAAATCGCCGGTGTCGTTCTGGGCTCCGGGCTGATCATCCTGCTGTTCGCGGCCGTGCTGACCCTGCTGCGCCGCAAGGACGTCCAGTTAGAGGACGGCAACGCCCGGTTCAACGCGCTTCTGGAAACCGCCGTGGAAGGCATCCTGACGGTGCGTGCGGACGGCGTCATCGAAACCGCCAACAGCGCGGCCCACCGCATTTTCAGCTACCCGCCCGGCGACCTGATCGGGCGCCATGTGCAGGAACTGATGGAGCGGCGGCATCACGCGCTCCACGGCCGCACCATGGAGGCCATCGCCGCGGGCGCCCGCCGGATCGGCCCGAACTTCTCCCGCGAGGTCAATGGCCTGCGGATGGATGGGGAGGTGTTTCCCCTCGACCTGTCGCTGGCCGAGGTTCAGACGCAGCAGGGCATCCTCTTCGCCGCCTTCTTCCGAGACCTGACCGAACGCAAGCGGGTGGAGCGGGCGCTGACCGAGGCCAAGGAGAAGGCCGAGGCCGGGCAGCGCAGCAAGATGGAGTTCCTGGCGACCATGAGCCACGAGATCCGGACGCCCATGAACGGGGTGATCGGCATGGCCGGGCTTCTCCAGGAAACCAAGCTCGACGAGGAGCAGCGCGCCTACGCCGACACCATCCGTGATTCGGCGGAGTCGCTGCTGACCATCATCAACGACATTCTGGACTTCTCCAAGATCGACGCCGGGCGCCTCACGCTCGAGGTCACCGATTTCGAAGCCGTCCCGCTGGTCGAGAGCGTGGTGGAACTGCTGGCCCCGCGCGCCGCCGCGAAGGGGCTGGAACTGGCCAGCTATGTCCCGCCCTCCCTGCACGGCCCGCTGCGCGGCGATCCCGGCCGGCTGCGCCAGATCCTGATCAATCTCGCCGGCAACGCGGTCAAGTTCACCGACCATGGCAGCGTGACCATCGTGCTGTCGCTTGAGCCGGGCGCCCCCTCCCCCGAGGAGGGCGGAGCGGAACCGGGCGGCGCCAAGGCCGAGGCTCTGCATGACACGCCGGTGACCGTCCGTTTTGAAGTGCGGGACACCGGGATCGGCATTGCCGCGGCCGACCACAAGCGCCTGTTCTCCATGTTCAGCCAAGTGGATGGTTCGTCGGCCCGGCGCCATGGCGGAACGGGGCTCGGCCTCGCCATCTGCAAGCGCCTCACCGAGCTGATGGGCGGGCGGATCGGCGTCCACAGCATGCCCGGAGAGGGCAGCGTCTTCTGGGCCGTCATCCCCCTGTGGCGCGGCGCGGCGGTGGAAACCGCATCCACGGCGAAGGAGCCGGGCGCCTGGGCCGGCCGGAGGATTCTGCTGGTGGACGATCTGGCGGTGAACCGCGACCTGCTGGCACGCCAGCTCGCCGCGCTGGGTCTGGAGACGGAATCCGCCGCCACGGGGGAGGATGCCCTGCGCCGGCTTCTGGCCGCCAGCGCCGAGGGGCGGCCGTTCGACGCCGCTATCCTGGATCATTGCATGCCGGGCCTGACCGGGCCGGAACTGGCCGCCCGCATTCGCGCGGAGCCGGCCCTGGCGGCCCTGCCGCTGGCGTTGGCGACCTCCCATCGCATGGGTGATCCGGAGGGCGACGCCGCCGGCGTGGCCGTGCGGATCGTCAAGCCGATCCGTGCGACGGCGCTCCATGCCGCCGTCGCGCGCCTGCTCGCCTCGCCACCGCCGAGGGTGGCGCCGCCGGCGGCGGTTCCCGCGGGCAAGTCCTCTTCTGGACCGGCGGCGGCCGGCTCGGGACAGTCCGGCTCGGCGACATCCAGATCGACCGCATCCGCCCCCCTTCGCCGCCGCATCCTGGTGGCCGAGGACAACCCGGTCAACCTGCAGGTGACTCTCGCCCTGCTGCGCCGGGCTGGTTATGTCGTCGATTCCGTGTCGAACGGGCTGGAGGCGGTCAACGCCGTCGCCGCCCTGCCCTACGACCTCGTCCTGATGGATGTCCAGATGCCGGAAATGGACGGTCTGGCGGCGACGCGGGCGATCCGGCGGATGGGTGGGGCTGCGGCTCGCGTTCCGATCATCGCCATGACCGCCAACGCCATGGAAGGCGACCAGGCCATATGCCTGGCCGCCGGGATGGACGATTATCTGGCCAAGCCCATCGTGGCGGACCAGTTGCTGCGGACGGTCACCCGGTGGAGCGATTCCCCGAAAACAAGCGAGCCGAACCCGCCGGAGCCGGTTCATGGGACGGAGCCCCCGCCGCGGATCGACCACGCCAAGCTCCAGGACCTGCGCGACGCGATCGGCGAGGACGGCTTTGCCCTGTTGATGGAGACCTTTCGCCGCGAGACGCCGGCCCATCTCGACCAGCTCCGGCAGGCGGCTCAGAACCGGGATTTCGCGGCCGTGGAGCGCTCGGCCCACATCCTGAAGGGCTCGACCGGCAATGTGGGGTTTGCCGAGGCCTCCGCGCTGGCCGGCGAACTGCTCGCCGCGGCCCGCGGCCAGGATCCCGCGGGCATCGGCGGCGACCGCATCCGGCGTTTGGACGCCGCCCTTAAGGACGCCGCGAAGGACGCAGAACGCACGGCCAACCCAAAGGACGATGCTCGGGCGGTGCTGGAGACGGCCGAAATTCCGACGGGCGGTTCCGGAGCGGCGTAACGGTCCGGACCACGCTGTGTGTGGTCCAGGGCCCTCAGGCCATGGATTTCAATCCGAGTTGGTAAGGGACCTGCCGCGTGGGCGGCCTTCGCCGATGCTCAGCGCTTCCCGCCGCAGACACGGGCGACAAAGCTGTCGATGTCGCCGTTCAGCGTCACGGCGCGGCGCGCCAGCTCTCCGGCCGACGAGAGCACCTGACTGGCGGCGGCGCTGGCGTCCTGAGCGCCCGAGGACACGCTGGTCACCGCGTCGGCCACGGTGCGCACGCCGGCCGACGCCTCGCGGATGGACCGGCTGATCTCGTCGATGGCCGCGCTCTGCTGTTCGGCGGCGCCGGCGATGCCGACCGCGATCTCGTCGATGTCGTGGATCATGCCGCCGACATGCTGGATCACCGCCGCCGTGTCGCGGGTCACCGACTGGAGCTGGGCGATCTGAAGGGTGATGTCCTCCGTCGCCTGGGCGGTCTGGTTGGCGAGATTCTTCACCTCGGTCGCCACCACGGCGAAGCCCTTGCCGGCCTCCCCGGCGCGCGCCGCCTCGATCGTCGCGTTGAGCGCCAGCAGGTTGGTCTGGCTGGCGATGTCGTTGATGAGCTGAACGACCGCACCGATCTGGTCGGAGGCGGCGAGCAGGGAGCGGATGGTGGCGTCCGCCTCCCGCACCTTCTCCACCGAGCTGCGGGCGAGATCGGCGGTGCGGGACACGCCCTGGGCCACCTCGCCGATGGCGCCCGAGACCTCGCCGGTCGCCGCGGCGACCCCGTCCACGTTGGACGACACCTGCTCCGCCGCGGAGGCCGCGGAGAAGGACTGCTCGCTGGCCGTGGCGGCGGTCGCCGTCATGGCGGTGGAGGACGCTTCGAGCTGGGCGGCGCTGGCCGACAGGCTCTGCGCCACCTCCTTGATGTTGGCGCCGATGCGGGTGGCGCTCTCCACGAACTCGCGGCTCTTGCCGTCCATGGCCGCCAGCCCGTCGTTGATCTGGCGGGCGTAGGCGCCGAACTCCCCGACCATGCCGGTCATCACGATGCGCCGGTAATACTGCCCCTCCGCCGCGTGCTGCATGGCGGCGTTGGCCTCCTTGCCGAAGGACTCCACGCGGTCCAGAAGGCGGTTGATGGTGCGCAGCATGTCCGCGATGGGACTCTGGCCGTGGATGTTCAGGATGCGCGGCTGAAGGTCGCCCTTCTCCGCCGCGGCGATCACCGCCATGGCTTTCCGGATG
Organism: Azospirillum sp. TSH58; assembly: GCF_003119115.1. Classification (NCBI taxonomy): domain Bacteria; kingdom Pseudomonadati; phylum Pseudomonadota; class Alphaproteobacteria; order Rhodospirillales; family Azospirillaceae; genus Azospirillum; species Azospirillum sp. TSH58. The sequence goes on along the minus strand of NZ_CP022364.1, from coordinate 101,257 downwards.
GTCCGGTTGGTGAGCGTCAGCCAGCGGATCGCGGCAAGACAGGGGAGGACCGCCACCAGGCCCAGCGCGGCGGCGGCGACGTTGCCGGTGGCGAAACCGTGCACCGCCTGCGCCGCCGACAGCAGGGCGACCAAAGCGGCGGCGGCGAGCGATTTAGAGACTGAAGACAAACTCGTCATAGCTCGTGCCCTTGTCGCGCAGGAGTTTTTCCAGCATGGCGCCGGAGGCCGCCATGGCCGCGTTCCGGTCGGCGTGCCGCGCCTCTTCCGTCCGCAGCGCGGCGTAGAGACCCGTCGCCGCATCCACCGCCGGCCGCGCCGGAACGCGCCGGCTGGAGTGGTAGCCGGTGATGGTCCGCCCGTTCCCGCTGTCGGGATTGCCGAAAACCGGCGTGACGTGGGCGAACACCCAGTAATGGTCGCCGTTCTTCGCCCGGTTGATCACATAGGCGAAGATTTCGTTCCCGGCCTCGATGCGGCTCCACAGCAGCTTGTAGACGCAGCGGGGCATGTCCGGATGGCGGACGATGTTGTGCGGCTGTCCCAGCAGTTCCGACTCGTCGTACCCGCTGATGCGCAGGAACACGTCGTTGGCGTAGGTGATGCAGCCTTTGAGATCGGTCTTGGAGACGATGATCTCGTCGCGGTGAAATGTCCGCTCCCGTCCGGTCGAGCCACTGTGTGTGCCGCCGATGCTGACCGCCATGACCGTCCGCCTCTCAAACGCGCGGTGAACTCAGAACAAGTCACCAACCCGACCGTTGGTCATATCTTTTGTTGATTGACTCATAGCGTACGTAATAATCGGTTGGCTTTAAAAACGGTCGGGGACAGGCTGCGGCAAATTGTATCACATGCGTCACGCGCATAAGAGGTTGCACTCGGGCGCGCATCGCGGAGTCCATGGCGAAACGTCCGCCCGATCCCTGGATGGGATGCCGGACACTTTCGCCCGCAGATGGCGGATCACATCCCCTGTTCGTACACGACGACCCGGTTGCGCCCTTCGCGCTTGGCCCGGTAGAGGGCGAGGTCGGCGCGGTGGATCGCCTTTTCCAGCGTGTCGTAGGCGCCCTCGATCGCGGAAATGCCGATGCTGCTGGTCAGATGGAAGCGGCCTTCGGGTCCCGGAATCGCCATGCGGGACAGGTGGCGGCGCACCCGCTCGGCCACCACGCGGGATTCCTCCGCGGTGGCGCCGGGCAGGACCACCACGAACTCCTCGCCGCCGAGCCGGCCGAGAATGTCGTATTCGCGCAGGATGGCCTGACAGCCGCCGGCCACCATGCGCAGGGCGTCGTCGCCGGTGGCATGGCCGTAGCTGTCGTTGATCCGCTTGAAATGGTCGACGTCCAGCACGAAGACCGACATCGGCTCGCTGAAACGGTGGGCGCGGGCCAGTTGCGAGCGCGCCAGCTCCATGAAGGAACGCCGGTTGTAGATCCCCGTCAGCGGATCGCGGGACGCCATGTCCCGCAGCGCCTCCTCCATGTTCCGGCGGTCGGTGTAGTCGTAGATCCAGGCCAGATTCACCTGGACGCCCTGGATCACCGCCTGATTGACGGTGAACAGCGTCCAGAAGGACGATCCGTCCGCCCGGCGGAACTGCACCTCCATGTTGGTCACCGACCCATAGGAGCGCAGCCGCTCGATCACCCGTTCCCGCTGGTGCCGGTCCAGATAATAGTCGCGGGCCTGCCGGCCGATCAGATCCTCGCGCTTCAGCCCGATCAGTTCCGCGAAGCGCGTGTTGACGAAGATGATCCTCCCGTCGTCGCGGCGCGACACCGACACGCCGACCGGACTCTGCTCCAGGATGGCCTGGAGCCGCTCCTCGCTGGGAAGCCCTTCCGTCAGGTCGTGGATCACGCCGACGATGCCGCCCAGGTTCCCGGTGCTGTCGCAGAACACCGCTTTGGTCAGGCTGGACAGCCGGGTGGTGCCGCCGACGAAGGGAACCGCCTCCTCGTAGCTGCGCTGGCCCCAATTGATGGTCAGTTCGCGATCCTGCTCGGCGTGCGCCTTGGCGATCCGCGGGTCCATCACCGCGAAGGCGGTCTTGGTGACGATGCTCCGGCGCTCCAGACCGGTGTAGCGCTCGAAGGCGTCGTTGCAATCGGTGTATTCGCCCGCCGCGTTCTTCACGAAGACGGGAACCGGCAGCGTCTCGAACAGCACCTCCTTCATCAGAAGCTGGTCGCGCAGCGCGGCTTGCGCCTGCCGATGATGGGTGACGTCGGTGTAGATGCGCAGCGACTGCCGCTCCCCCAGCGGCCCGGTGAGGGGACCGATCGACTCCGAGACCCAGACGGTTCCGCCGTCCAGGCGCCGCAGCGGCCGCTCTCCGGAGGCGTCCGGCAGGGACGGGGGAACGACGTCCTCAGGTTCCAGCGCCGCGAGGTCATGGCCGGTCAGATGGCCGGGGGCGTAATGCAGAAGGCTGTGCAGGGCCGGGTTGGCGTACAGGATGGTCCCCGTGTCCGTGGTGACGCAGACCCCCGACGGCAGCGTGTCGAACGCACGCCACAGCGCAGCCCGGGTTTCCTCCGCATCCCCAGAAGGACTCATTGAACCGACCGAATCCAGCATGGCCCCCACAGCGTCATGGAAGATTCTTGCGCCACGATAGGGCAAACCAGGAGTACGTTAGCCGATGCGCCTTTTTGCCCCTGTGTGCCATCTTGTCGCGCTATGGTGGTGATCGCCTATTTTAAGCGCAAAATCCATCGATTTTTGAATGTTTCACACGCAACTATCACACGGTCCTCCGCTTCCTTGTCCACCGGCAACCCCAGCCTCAGCCAGTCCTGCCGATAGTCGAACCGGCGCACCAACACCCCGGCGCTCCCCAAGGCGTTGTAAAGCCCGGCGGCCTGGGGATCGTCTATGAGACGAAAGAGCGAGGTCCCTCCGGCGACGCGCAATCCGGCACCCGCCAAACGCGCGTCGAAGCGGGCCGCGGCCTCGGCCAGACGGCGCCGGGTGGCGGCGATCCACGCCGAATCCGACAGCGCCGCGGTGGCGACGGCCAGCCCAGGCCCCGACACCGCCCAGGGTCCCACGGCGGCGCGTACATCCCGGACCAGCGCCGGCTCGCCGAGCAGGAAGCCGAGCCGGACCCCGGCCAGCCCAAAGAACTTCCCGAAGGAGCGCAGGATGACCAGACCGGCGCGCCCGGCAACGGGCGCCACGCTGCACTCCGGGGCGACCTCGGCGAAGGCCTCGTCCACCACCAGCCAGCCGCCCCGCGCCGCCTGCCGCTCCGCCAGAGCCAACAGGGTGTCGGGAGGGACGATGCGGCCGTCCGGGTTGTTCGGATTCACCACCACCACGACGTCCGCGTCGCAGGCGTCCAGCGACTCCATCTCGCTCACGCGATGGCCGGCCTTGGCCCAGCCCGCGGCATGCTCGGCGTAGGTCGGCCCCAGCACGGCGACCGTCCCCGGACGGCGCAGCCGCGGCAGGATCTGGATCAGCGCCTGGGAACCGCCAGCGGCGGCGACGCGGTCCGGCGACGGCACGCCGTAGCAGGCCGCCGCGGCCTCGCGCAGCGCCGTTTCGGCAGCCCGGCCCGGCAGGCGCGCCCAGGCCTCGGCCGGGATGGACGGCAACGGGTACGGCCAGGGGTTGATGCCGGTGGACAGGTCCACCCAGGGCTCCGGCGCCCCCGGAAAGGCCGACCGCGCCGCGTCGAGGTCGCCGCCATGGATGATCTCACCCTGGACGCTCCCTTCATCGACGAGCCTCTTGGACCCCGCCGCCGATTCCGCCATCATCCCGCCCCTTCCCTTTCCCCAGAGGATTCGATCCCGTGGAGCTTCATCCGTCCGTGCTCGCCGCCGCTCTCCTCATCGAGGCCGCCGCCGGCTATCCGGACGCACTCTACGCCCAAATCCGCCACCCGGTGGTGTGGATCGGGGCGCTTATCGCCCAGCTTGACCGCGCGCTCAACCGCGAGCGCGAGTCCTTCGCCGTCCGCAAGGCCGCCGGTGTGCTGGCTCTGCTCGTCCTGCTTCTGGTGGTGGGCGGCGCGGCGTCGGCGGTGGCCGGGCTGTGCCGGAATCTGCCGCTCGGCGGGCTCCTCGAAGCGGCCCTGGCCTCCACCCTGCTGGCGCAGCGCAGCCTGCACGACCATGTCGCCGCGGTCGCCGCCGCCTTCCGCGACGGCGGGCTGGAGGCGGCGCGCGAGGCGGTGTCGCGCATCGTCGGCCGCAACCCGGCGAGCCTCGACGAGCATGGGGTGAGCCGCGCCGCCATCGAAAGCCTGTCGGAGAATTTCTCGGACGGGGTGGTCGCCCCGGCCTGCTGGCTGCTGGTCGGCGGGCTGCCGGGAATCGCGCTCTACAAGGCGATCAACACCGCGGACAGCATGATCGGCCACCGCACCCCCCGGCACGAGGCGTTCGGCTGGGCGGCGGCGCGGCTGGACGATCTGGTCAACCTGCCCGGCTCCCGCCTGTCGGCTCTGCTGATCTGGGTGGCCGCCCGCTTCACCGAGGGGGCCGATGCGGGCGAATCCTGGCGGTCGGTGCGGCGCGACGCCCACCGTCACCGCTCCCCCAACGCCGGCTGGCCGGAGGCGGCGATGGCCGGGGCGCTCGACCTCCGGCTCGGCGGGCCGCGGGTCTACGGCGCGGTGCGGATCGAGGACGCCTGGATGGGGCCGGGCCGCACCGCCGCCACCGCCCAGGACATCACCCGCGCCCTTCACCTCTACCGCCGCGCCTGCATCGCCCTGGTGGCCGGCGCGCTGCTGCTGGCGCTCACCCTCTGACCACGCCAAAGGAAAAGGGGCTCCGAAGAGCCCCTTTCCTGTTCAGGCCAACCGGCCTCACACGACCCGGAAGTTCTTGAACTGCCAGGGATCGTCGTGGTCGATGTCCTCGGGGAACAGGCGCTCGCGGTCCTGCAGCGGAGTCCAGTCGCCATAGGCGCCGACCAGCTCGCCGAGATAGGGCTTGGCGATCTCCAGGATGCGCTGGAAGTCGATCTCGTCCGGCTCGACGATGCCGCGGTTCGGGTTCTCCAGCGCCCAGACGATGCCGGCCAGGACCGCCACCGTGACCTGCAGCGAGGTCGCGTTGTTGTACGGCACCAGAGCGCGCGCCTCGTCGATCCCCAGGCGGGAGCCGAACCAGTAGATGCCCTTCTTGTGGCCCATCAGCAGGACGCCCAGCTCATCGGTGCCGCTGACGATCTCGTGCATCATCAGGCGCTGGCTCGGCTGCATGTACCAGTTCTTGCCGGCCAGCTCGTGCACCGACTTCACCGCGTCGTCGCAGGGGTGATAGGCGTAATGCACGGTCGGGCGGTAGGTGACGTGGTTGCCGTCGCGCTGGGTGTAGTAGTCGGCGATGGAGATCGCCTCGCTGTGGGTGATGAGGAAGCCGTGGAACGGCCCCTCCAGCGGGGTCCAGGTGCGCACGCGGGTGGAGGCGCCGGGTCGCATCAGATAGATGGCGGCGTCACAGCCGAATTCGTGGCGGCGGCCATCCACGGGGAAATGCTTCTCGTGGCTGCCCCAACCGAGTTCGGTGGGCTGGCAGCCCTCGCCGACGAAGCCGTCGATGGACCAGGTGTTGACGAACTCGCCCACTTTCTTCGGCTCGTTGGAGACCTGGGTGTCGCGTTCGGCGATGTGGATCACCTTGACGCCCAGCTTGGCGGCCAGGGCGCCCCAGCCGGCGCGGTCCTTCGGGACCTCCGTCGATTCGCCGGTGTCCGCGGCGACGTTGAGCAGCGCCTGCTTGACGAAATGCGAGACGAGGCCGGGGTTGGCGCCGTGGGTCAGGACGGCGGTCGGCCCACCCTCGAAGGCGGGGCGGTGCGACAGCGCGGTCTCGCGCAGGGCGTAGTTGGAGCGCAGCGACGGCGACAGCGACGGGTCCGTGTAACCGCCGGCCCACGGCTCGACGCAGGTGTCGATGTAGAGCGCGCCGACCTTGTGGCAGAACTCGAACAGGGCGACGGACGACACGTCCACCGACAGGTTGACCAGGAAATCGCCCTTGCCCACCATGGGCTCCAGCACCTGGGCGTAATTCTCCCTCGTCAGCGGCAGGTTGATGAATTTGACGCCAAGCTCATCCGCCTCGGCATGACCGCGCTCCTCGGCGGTGACGATGGTGATCTGGTCCTTCGTGATTCCGATGTGGCGCAAAATCAGGGGCAACACTCCCTGGCCAATCGATCCGAAGCCGACAATGACCATGCGGCCGGTGAAGGTGATGTGCTTGGTGTCCAGGGTCATCTAAGACGGTCCCCCGTGGTTGGCGTGACAAAAATACAGCCCGTCACCCTCGCGCCTCTTGCAAAGGCGGAGGGTGGCGGACCAACGATGGTTTACGGTGATTTTTTAGGGATATCCACAGCTTTCCCGCGATGCGGGACTTAGGCGACGCAGCTCTTCAGCACATAGCCGGGCGTTTCCAGCAGCGGCGCGTCCGAAACCTCGACCACGCGGGCCTGGTCGAACCCGTTGAAGGCGGTGCGCAGGCAGGAGCCGTAGGCCCCCAGCTGGCCCAGCTCGATCCAGTCGCCGGCGCGGATGTCCGCCGGCAGGTGGAACGGGCCGTTCATGCGGTCCGCGCTGTCGCAGGTCGGGCCGTAGAAGGCGAAGGCCTCCACCGGCTCGTCCCCCATCGGCGCGAAGGGACGGATCATCCGGGCCGGGAAGCGGAAGCCGGGGACCCCGGCGTCCGACAGGGCGCCGTAGACGCCGTCGTTGATGAACAGCTCGTTGCCCCGGCGCTTGACCACCTGCACGACCAGCGACACGCCCGGCGCGACCAGCGCGCGGCCCGGCTCGCACCAGACGCGGCAGTGGGCCGGCAGGTCGAGCCTGGCCACGCCGCGGGCGATGGCCTCCATGAAGTCGCCGAGCGGCGGCGGGGTGACGCCCGGATAGGAGACGGGGAAGCCGCCGCCGACATCCAGAACGTCGATCACCACGCCCGACTCCGCGATGATGCGGCCGGCCAGCTCCAGCGCCCGCTCGTAGGCGGACGGGTCGAGCATCTGCGAGCCGACATGGAAGGACACGCCGACCTTCGGGGCCACCATGCGCACGGCCTGGAGCAGTTCGACCGCTTCCGCCGCCGGGGCGCCGAACTTGCCGGACAGGTCGTAGACCGCGTTGCCCTTCGGCAGGGCCAGACGCACGACGAGACCGAGGTCCTGGGCGTCGCCCGTCTCCTCCAGGATCTTCTGAAGCTCCTCCATGCTGTCGAGCACGAAGTCGCGCACGCCGTACTGCTGGTAGGCGGTGCGGATCGCCTCGCGCCCCTTCACCGGGTGCATGTAATGCAGCACCGCCTCCGGGAACATCTGGCGGATCAGGCGGATCTCGCCGGGCGACGCCACGTCGAAGTGGCGCACGCCGCCGGCCCACAGGGCGCGCAGCACCGCCGGCTCCGGGTTGCACTTCACGGCGTAGAGCACGTCGCCCGACACGGCGGCGTCGAAGGCGGCCACGAAGCTGGACGCGGTGTCGGCCAGGACGCCCGGACGAATGCAGTGCATCGGCTCCTCGGGACGGGCCAGCGCCACCGCCTGATGGACGGAGGTGCGGCGGTCCGACACCGGCGAAGCGCCGAAGGACGGGGCGGAAACGGAAACGCCGCGGCGCAGCGGGGCGACGGCGGAACGGGAACGGATGAAGCCCATGGCGCACTCCTTACCCTGGGCCACCCGGCGCGGGGCGGTCCAGCGAACAGACGGGAATCCGGCGCGGCCTTCGAAGCCGCGGACCAGAATTCGGGTTGTGGTGAAAGGCGACGGAGAAAAGCCGGGTCAAACGCTCACGAGCGGGCTAACAGCTCCGCAGGTTCAAAGCGTCGATGTCCGGCTATGGGCTACCGTCTGAGAGCCCTGCCGTGGAGAGCCAACATGCCTACCTCCCTCTCGGGACCGGCCCACTGATGACCGGTTCTGCCAAAAAGGACGCGGTACGTCGTTGCATAACCACAGAGGGCCATTGGCACGTGCGAGTGCGTCGTCCCCGATGAATTACGCTTTTTCCCCGGCGATTCAAGTGATTTTTTGATGACGGCCGGGATCGGAGCGACAACCGCGGTCGGTTGGAAGGCTCAGCGGGGCGCCGCGTCGGCCGCATCCGCGAAGGTCGGCCGGTCGGAGCCGAGCACATGGTCCATCAGCCAGAAGCGCAGGAACCCCCGCACCGCGACGCCGGGGTCGAGCCGCCCGCTCTCCACCTGCTGGCGGATGCCGGCGAACTGGCTTTCCAGCAGCCGGTGATGGTTGCGGTGGGCCACGAAGCGGCTGGGCGCCACACGGCGCAGCACCCCTTCCTCCATGGCGAAATGGGCGTGCACATGGTCGTGCAGCATGCCCAGAAGGTCCAGCGATTCGCCGATCGAGGCGCCCCGGCGGCTCATCACGTCCAGTTCGTTCATCAGTTCGGCGAGCTGGCGATGCTGCGCGTCGAGCGGCCCCACCCCGACGTCGAAGGCGCTGCTCCAGGCGATCAGCGTCCGCCCTTCCGGCGCCAGGGAGGCGTCGCGCACCAGCGCTGTGTAATCGCCGTCGTGCCGGATCTCGTGCCCGCACAGGGCGGCGTCCAGCGTGCCCGCCACCGTGCACAGGAAGTCCGAGGTGACGTCGCATCCGCGCACATAGTCGATGAGACGGCCGAACTGCTGGTCCAGCATCGCGTGATGGCTGGCGTGCTCCTCCCACCGCGTGAATCCGGCGGCGCGGATGATCACCTCCTCATGGTCGAAATGCATGCGCATCTCGTCCGCGAAGCGGCTGAAGCGGGGAATCATGGACTCGCGGGAGGCGCCGGCTGCGCATTCGCGGCGGATGGTCTCGACATGGTCCATCAGCGAGCGGTGGGCCGCGTCGATGAAGCCGTTGCCCGTGCGCGGGACGGTGTGGCCGTCCGTGGTCATGGAGCCTCCGAGGCGGATGACGCGCCGCGTCTGGTTGGGCGCTGATAGCGAAAGGCTTTTATCAGCGCCGATTTTCGCCCGCAATCCGCTGCGGCGAAAGGTAACGACGGCGGGAAGCTCATGACGGACGGGTCATGGGAGGGGACCGGTTTCCGGCTCGAACTTCGGAAAACGGTCGGCGATCACGTCGCCGGTGAAGGTCGCCACCCAGCCGTCCGGACGCGTGAAGAAGCGGATGGCGGTGAATTCCGGGTCGGGCCCCATGTCGAACCAATGCCGCGTCCGCGCCGGGATGCTCAGCAGGTCGCCGGGCCCGCACACGATGCGGAACACCTTCTCGTCCATGTGCAGGTAGAAGGCGCCGCCGCCCTGCACGAAGAAGCGGGCCTCGTCCTCGTCGTGGGTGTGTTCCGCGAGAAAGGAGGCACGGCGGGCGGCGGCGTCCGGCAGGCCGCGGGGCATCCGCACCACGTCGGCGGATTGGAAACCGCGCGCCTCCCTCAAGGCGGCCACGGGCGCGGCGTAGGCCTCCAGCACCGCCTGGGCGTCGGCGGCGTCGGGGATGGCCCGGGGGTCCTGCCATCGCTCGAACAGCACGCCGGCCAGCGCCAGATGGGCGGTGACCAGCGCCGGGTCGGCGGACGAGAGTTCCGCGACGGAGGGATCGGTGTCGCTGTAGATCGACAAACGCGCCATGGCCGCCTCGTTGTGCAGGTGCACCCACAATGAGGCGAAGCGGCGCGGGGCGCAACTGAAACGGTTGAAACCATACTTCAGTATGCGCGCAAAGGACGAATCAGCGGCGGATCGCCAGCCCCAGCGCCACGGCCAGCCCGACCGCCAGCAGAAACCCGACGAATCCGCCGACTCCGGCCCAGCCGAGCCCGTGCCAGAAGACACCGCCCAGCGTCCCGGCGATGGTGGAGCCCATGTAGTAGCAGAACAGATAGATCGCCGACGCCTGCCCGCGGTTGACCGGCGCCCGCTGCCCGATCCAGCCGGAGGCGATGGTGTGGACGCCGAAGAAGGCGAAGGTGAACAGGGCGATGCCCGGCGTCATCGTCCACAGGCTGTCCGGAGTCATCAACGCCAGACCGGACGCCATCATCGCCGCCGCCGCGGCCAGCACCCGCCCGCGCCCCAGCCGCACGGCGAGCCCGCCGAACAGCGGCGAACTGACGACTCCGCAGAGATAGACCGTGAAGACGGCACCGACGGCGGCCGGGCGCAGGTCGAAGGGCGGCGCCAGCAGGCGAAAGCCGATGTAGTTGAAGACGGTGACGAAGGCCCCCATGGACAGGAACCCCATGGCGAACAGGGCGAGCAGTCCGCGGTCCATCAGATGCCCGCGCCACGCCTCCGCCAGTTCGCGCATGCCCGCCGGCCGGCGCTGGAAATGGCGCGAGGCGGGAAGCGCGAACCACACCGCCGCCGCCGCGGCGATGCCCAGCGTGCCGATCACCCCCATCGCCATCCGCCAGGACGCGACGTCGGCGACCAGCGCCGTCAGCGCCCGTCCCGTCATGCCGCCCAGCGCCGTCCCGCCGATGTACAGGCCCATGGTGACCCCGGCCGACCGCGGGTCCACCTCCTCCGACACATAGGCCATGGCGACGGCGGGCAGGCCGCTGAGCGCCATCCCTTCCAGCGCCCGCACCAGCAGCAGCGACACCCAGTCCGGCGCCATCGCGCCGCTGATGCCCAGCGTGCCCGAGGCGAGCAGGGAGAGCGCCATGATCGCCTTGCGCCCGAACCGGTCGGACACCGCCCCCGCGACCAGGAGCGCGAAGGCCAGAACGCCGGTGGACACCGACAGGGCGAGGCTGGACTGCGCCGGCGTGACGCCGAACTCCCGCGTGAATTCCGGCATCAGCGGCTGCACGCAGTAGAGCGCGGCGAAGGTGGAGAATCCGGCGACGAACAGGATGCGGCTCGCCCGCTTGTAGGCCGGCGTGCCGGCGACGAGATAGTCCGACGCGTTTCCCGGTTCAGCCGTCCCCTGCCCCGCCGCCTCGATCTGAACCCTGCCGAAATCGCCGTCCGCCACGTCGGTCCGTCCCCATGATGCGCCGCAACATGCACGCAAGAGGGGAATGTGCGCCCGCGACGGCGTCCTGTCCAACGGATCGGACGCAGTGCAGCAATATGATTCCGTTATGACAAACGGGCACCTGTGAAAACAGGGCGTCCGGCGGGGTCAGGGGATCAGCGCGCCGAGATCGAACTCCTTGGCGAAGGCCAGCATGGCGCCGCAGGCGCTGGCGGACGAGACGCGCAGCACGCCGTTGCCGACGACGGTCGGGAACTTGCTCTTCTGAAGCGCCTGCTGGGCGCGCTCCAGATCGGCCACCGTCAGCACCACCCCGGCCAGGAAGGGGCGCGGGACCGCCAGCGCCGGGTCGCCGGTCCAGCCCCAATGCAGCGCGGCGGGATCGGCCACCACGATGGGGGCGCTGCCGGTCGGCACGACGCGCGCCGGCCCCCGCGTCTCCACCGTCGTGCCGAACAGCCGGGCGTAGGAGGACGCGGTGGCGTCCGGATCGTCCGCCGCGACGACCAGGGCGGCGAGGCCGGTCACCGTGTTGTCGTGCTGGATCAGCTCCGGGCGCCAGACCACGTCGGGGGTGTGGTGCTGGCACAGGAAGACCCGCCCGCCCCATTCCGGAACGCCGTCGATCGGGGTCGTGGTGAAGCGCGCCTGCTGCGCGCCGCCCGGCAGCTCGACCGGACGGCCGAACTCCACCGGCTCACCCGCCGGATAGCCGGCCTCGACCAGGAGGCGCTGCGCCGCCCGCGCGTCGTCGGTCTTCAACGCGGCCGCGGCGATGCCTTCACGGGTCTTCAGAACGTTGCTGAAGAAGGCGGTGAAGGGGTGCGGCTGCTCGATGGCCAGCAGTTCCAGATAATCGCCCGCCCCGAACATGCCCTTGAACATGATCGTGTGGTTGGCCGACTTCAGCTCGCCATGCCGGCCCTTCGGCGAGATGGTGAAGCCCATGCGGCGATAGGCGTCCTGCGCCGCCTCCAGATCGCGGACGACGATGACGAGATGGTCGATGCCGTTGATTCCGTGTGCGCCCATGACCCTTGCCCTTCCGCTTTGCCGGCTTTTCGCGTTCGGCCAGCCATAGTGCAAGGGGGCGGCGCGATGCAATAGTCAGGGCGCCAGCGGCCGTTCGCGCCACGCCGCCACGACGTCCGGCATGGGCGGCGACTCCCGGTGCTCGCCGTGGATCGCCAGGATCTCCGCCGGGGAAACCACGGCGCCGCGCGCCACGAAGGCGCCCTGCACCACCGCCAGCGCCGCCGTGCCCGCGGCGGTCTCCACCCGGTGCTCGATGAAGAAATACTTGTCGTCCCAGCACAGCACGCGGGTCGCCAGCTCGAAGCGCTGGAAGGGCGCCAGCGGGCGGCGGAAGCGCACGTTGGCGGCGCCGATCACCGGCTGCCAGCGGTGGCGCAGGATCGACCGCCCCATGCCCGAGCGCAGCATCAGATCGACCCGCCCGAGGTCCATGACGCTGAAATAGCGGGCGTTGGTCATGTGCAGGTTGAGGTCGAGGTCGGTCGGCCACACCCGGAAGCGCAGCCGCGCCGGTTCCAGGAACCCCACCGGCCGACCGGTCAGAGCGGCCACGATGACGCCGATCAGGCGGAACAGCAAATTCATAACCCCATCCCCTCCGGCTTGGCCGGGCGGACGGGACCGCACCGGCTCAAGCGCTCTTGGACGCCAATCCGCGCTCGTCCAGCGCGGCCTGCACCTGGGCCTCGATCTCCCGCAGCTCGCCCACGGTCGCCTCCAGGTCCTGGCGCTGCTGCTCCAGGTCCTTCAGCCGCGCGTCGATGCGCTTCTGCAGGACCTTCAACTGCTCCACCCCGCCATCGACGTTGTAGAGGTCCAGATACTCGCGGATCTCCGCCAACGAGAAGCCCAGACGCTTGCCCCGCAGGATCAGCTTCAGCCGGGCGCGGTCGCGCTTGGTGTAGACGCGGTTGTTGCCCAGGCGGTTGGGCGACAGCAGCCCCTTCACTTCGTAGAAGCGGAGGGCGCGCGGCGTGATGCCCAGTTCCTCCGCCAACTGATTGACCGTGTAGAGCTGTTCCATGGTGGGGGGCACGCCTTCCGTCACGTCGCGCCGCGGCGGCGTGTGGGAAGCGAAGGCCGCTCGCTCCACGCCGCCGGACGGCGTCTCCGTTCCTACCACACACGCCGCGATGTGACAAAGCCGCGCGCCTTTCCCCGGTCACCCCTCGGGTCGTTGCAAGGATTCGGCGATCAATTCCTTCTTCGACAGCTTGCCGACCGCCGTCTTGGGCAGCTCGGCGCGGAACTCGATCCGCTTCAGCATCTCGATCCGCGATATCTTGTCGCGCAGGAAGTCCTTCAGCTGTTCCGCGGTCAGGTCGGCGCCGGGCCGGAGCTGGACGAAGGCCTTCGGGCTCTGGCCGCGGTAGTCGTCGGGGATGCCGATGACGCAGACGGCGACCACGTCCGGGTGCTGGTAGATGGCCTCCTCGATCACGCGCGGATAGACGTTGTAGCCGCCGCAGAGGATCAGGTCCTTCAGCCGGTCGAGCAGGAAGACGTAGCCGTCCTCGTCCATCACCCCGACATCGCCGGTGAACAGCCAGCCGCCGACGATGGTGCGCCGGCTTTCCTCGTCCTTGTTCCAGTAGCCGGCCATGACGTTGGGGCCGGACAGCGCGACCTGCCCCTTCTCGCCGGGCGGCAGGACGCGGTCGGGATCGTCCAGCGCGCGGATCTGCACCATGATGCCGGGCAGCGGCAGGCCGATGGAGCCCTCCTTGTTCACCCCGGTCAACGGGTTGCAGGCGCAGACCGGCGACGCCTCGCTGAGGCCGTAGCCCTCGACCAGCACGCAGCCGGTGGCCTCCTCGAACTGGCGCTTCAGCTCCGTCGGCAGAGGCGCCCCGCCGGAGATGCAATAGCGGATCGACCGCATTGGATGGCGCGCCACGTCGGGATGGCTCAGCAACGCCTTGTACATGGTCGGCACGCCGGGCAGCAGCGTGGGCTTGCGCCGCGCGATGGTCTTCAGCACCTGCAGCGTGTCGAAGCGCGGCAGCATGATCAGTTCCGCCCCCGCCGCCAGCCCCATGTTCAGGATCACCGTCATGGCGAAGACGTGGAAGAAGGGCAGGACGGCGAGCATCCGCTCCTCCCCCAGCGCCATGCCGGGGAACCAGGCCTGCACCTGCCGGGCGTTGGCGACGAGGTTGGCGTGGGTCAGCATCGCTCCCTTGGGCACGCCGGTGGTTCCGCCGGTGTACTGCAGCACCGCCACGTCGCGCCGCGGGTCCACCCGCACCGGCGGCATCGCCCCGTCGTTGGCGAGCAGCGCGTCGAAATCCACATGCCGCCCGTCCTGGGGAATGCTGGCCAGCTCGCTGCGCTTCAGCACACGGAACAGCACGCTCTTCACCGGCGGCAGGATGGAGGCCATGCGGCAAACGACCACCGTCTTGAGCCGCGTGCGGTCCAGCATCGCCTCGATGCGCGGGTAGATCTGCTTCAGATCGAGCGTGACCATGATCTCGGTCCCGGAATCCTCGATCTGGTGCTCCAGCTCCCGCTCGACGTAGAGCGGGTTGAAGTTCACCACCGTGCCGCCGGCCTTCAGAATCCCGAAATAGGCGATCACGTAGGTCGGCGTGTTCGGCAGGCACAGCCCCACCCGCACGCCCGGCTTCACGCCCATCGCCGCGAAGCCCTTGGCCGCCCGGTTCACCAGCCCCAGCACCTCCGCGTAGCGGTAGCGGCGGCCGAGGAAGTCCAGGCACGGACGGGCGGCGTAGCGGCGGGCGGCCTCCTCGAACAGCTCGGCCAGCGGAGTCACAGGGATCGGCTGGTCCCAGGAAATACCCTCGGGATAATGGGCCAGCCAGGGATGGGCCGGCGTGTCGTCGCCGATGCTCCCCCGGCGCGCAAGATTCTCGGTCATCTCCGATCCTCCCGGCTGTGCGTCGGGTCAGGACAGGCGACGGCGGAAGGCGAAGCGGGGCGATGGGATTCCGGGCGCGGCGGCGGTCTGCATGGTTTCACTCCCCTCGAATGATTTGATGTCGCCCGGATCGTTGGCGCGCCGGGAACGTTTTGGTTATGACGTTGACGTAAACGTAAACTCCACTTACTGTCAAGATCCGACACACATGAATCCAGGGGAGAGAGACCGATCCATGGTTGAGGACATCCTGCGCGAACTCCAGTCCCGCTCCACCAGCTTCCGCAGCCTGAAGGCGGACGTCCGCTTCGCGCTGGAGGACGGCGAGGCGGTGCGGGTCAACGCCCGCGAGACGCCCGTCGCCATCGCGCGGGAGGATGCCGGGGCCGCCGATCCCGATTGCACCATCCGCATCTCCGCCGAGAATCTGAAGAAGCTGATGGACGGGCGGCTGAACCCGATGCTGGCCTTCACCATGGGCAAGCTGAAGGTGGACGGCTCGATGGGCGTCGCCATGAAGCTGGCGCAGCTCCTCGACGACTGAGCGACGGAAACCGGACGGCGGCACCATAAGCCGCCGCCGCACAACGAACACAGGGAGGAAACATCCATGACGCACGCCCTGCGCGCGGCGCTGGCGGCCGCCGGCCTGCTGCTCACCACGGCCGCGGCCCACGCCGCCGAGCCGCGCACGCTGACCTACCGGATTCTGATGGGCGACGATCCGGTCGGCAGCGAAACCGTCCGGCTGGAACCCCAGGGCGACGTGACCAAGGTCGCCGTCACCGCCTCGACCCGGGTGAAGGTGCTGTTCATCAACTTCCGCTACGATCACAAGCGGGAGGAGGTCTGGAAGGGCCGGACGCTCGAATCGATGAGCGCCCAAACCGACGACGACGGCACGCCCCACGCCGTCCGCATGATGCGGCACGGCGGCGGCTACACCGTCACTGTGGACGGCAAGGCGGGCGAGGCCGGCGCCGACACCTTGCCCCTGACGCTGTGGACGCCGGAGGTGCTGAAGCGCCCCACCCTGCTCTCGGTCATCGACGGCAAGCCCTACAGCGTGCGCACCGACCTTGTCGGCACCGAGACGCTGACCATCGGCGGGCGCGCCGTTCCGGCGCAGCATCACCGCATCTCCGGCGACGTGGAGCGCGACCTGTGGTTCGACGCGCAGGGCACGCTGCTGAAGACCCGCTTCAAGCGCAGCGGCTACGATGTTACCTACATCCTGGACTGAGATGTGTTCTGCGTGAGGGTGTGATGCCGCTGTTCGTGTTCCCCGACGACCCGTCCTGGAACGAGGAGGCCGACGCCGTGGAGTTCGCGGTGGAGGTCGGGGAGTTTCACGGGCGGGTCTTCGTCCCGCGCCGCGCCCTGCAAACCCTCGCCGGCCATCTGCCCAAGCCGGACGAGGCGCTGCAGTATGTCTGCCTGAACCGCCCGGTCTTCGACAAGGCGGTGGAGGCCCGCATCATGGACCGCAAGCTGGACCCGGATGCGAACATCCATCTGACGGCACGGGACGTGAGAAGGGTGGCGTCGTAGGGGGGAGCGGTCGCGTCGCCCCCTTCCCGGCCTTCCCCCGCTGCGCAGGGGGAGGAGAAAAAGCCCTCCCCTGCAAAGCGGGGGAGGGTTTGGGTGGGGGGCCCAACACGACCACTCCGACACCCTCAAATGCTGTAATTGTCCGCGATTCCCGACCGCAGCTGCTCCACCTGCTCGCGGAAGCCGCCGCTGTCGCGGCCCGGCTCGTTGCGCACGTCCTGCACGATGCGCGCCGGGCTGCCGCCCAGCACGATGATCCGGTCGGCGAGATGCACCGCCTCCTCCAGATCGTGCGTGACGAACAGCACGGTCTTGCCCGTCTCGCGGTGGATGCGCAGCAATTCGTCCTGGAGCCCGTGCCGGGTGATGGCGTCGAGCGCGCCGAACGGCTCGTCCATCAGCAGGATGTCGGGATCGACGGCCAGGGCGCGGGCGATGCCGACGCGCTGGCGCTGGCCGCCCGACAGCTCGTAGGGCCAACGCCGCCCGTAATCGTCCAGCCGGACGAGGCGCAGCGCGGCGGCCACCCGCTCCTCCCGCTCGGCGGTGGAGATCGGCAGGCCCTCCAGGCCGAAGCGGACGTTCTTGGCGACGCGCCGCCAGGGCAGCAGGCGGGCGTCCTGGAAGACGAGGCTGACCGGACGGTGGCCCGGCTTCTTCGTCTCGTGGATGGTCACGGCACCGGCGCGCGCCGTGTGCAGCCCGGCGACGACGCGCAGCAGCGTGGACTTGCCGACGCCGGACGGCCCGACGATGGCGACGAAGCTGCCGCGCCCGATGGACAGATCGACGTCCACCAGGACCGGCGGCGCCTCGGCGCCGTAGCCGATGGCGACGCCCTTCAGATCGATCACGGCAGAGTCGTTCACGTTTGCGCCGTTCACTTTTGCGCCGTTCACTTTTGCCATGCCAGCACCCGCTGCTGAACCTGCATGAACAGGAAGTCGCACACGCCGTAGAGCGCGGCGATGGTGACCATGTAGAGCACGACGATGTGCGTGGCGAGCAGGCCGGAGGCGTCGGACATGCGCGCGCCCAGGCCGGAGATGCCGAACAACTCCGCCGCCACCACGGTCATCCAGCCCTGCCCCAGCCCGGCGCGCACGCCGGACAGGATGCCCGGCAGCGCGCCGGGCAGGACGATCTTGAACAGGCGCGGGATCAGCCCGCCCTGCCCGAAGGCGTGGCCGAGTTCGATCAGGTCCTTGTCGACCCCGCGCACCGCGCTGTAGGTGGCGTAATAGTTGATCCAGAAGACCGTCAGGGCGATCAGGAAGGTCGCCGCCGATTTGCTGACGCCGAACCAGATGATGGCGAAGGGAATCCAGGCGATGGACGGAATGGGGCGCAGCATGCGCACCACCCAGGCCTGGAAGGCGTCCCAGATGCCCCAGGTCGCTGCCGCCGTGCCGAAGGTGATGCCGAGGACGGTGCCGAGCGCCAGCCCCGACAGGTAGTGCGACAGGCTGGCGAGAACCATCGCCTGCCAGGTTCCGGCCCGGAATTCGGACAGAAAGGCGCCGGGCACCGCGCTGGGCGACGGCAGCAGCCCGGCGGGCACGACACCGCTACGCGCCAGCGTTTCCCAGGCGAGCAGGAAAGCGCCGACGCCGAGCGCCGACAGGGCGATGGAGCTGTGGAGCTTCAGCGGCTGACGCATCGCGCTTACTTCGCGGCGGCCGCGTCGTAGAAGCGGAAGTCGAACGCCTCCGCCACCGGAATGGTGCCCTCGGCGGAGCCGATCTCCTTGGCGTAGGCCATCATCTGCTCGACCGCCGGGACCACGCCGTGCGGGTCGGCAAGGAACTTGGAGCCCGGCGAGCGGAAGGCGGCCTCCAGCGTGGCCGGCTCCATCAGGCCCTTGCCGAGATACTCGTTGGCGACCTTGGCGGAGCGGGCCGGGTCCTTGGCGATCAGATCGACGGCGCGGATGTGCGCCTTGAGAAGGCGGGTCAGCGCCTCGCCATGCTCCTTGGCGACCGGGCCGCGGACCGCGATGACGGTGCCGGGCTGGTTCGGGAACATCTCCGCGCCGGTGGCGAGCAGACCGACGTTCGGGTCGACCTTCTGGGTCACGGTCACCGTCGGCTCACGGATCGTCGCGGCGTCGAGCGCGCCGGCCAGCAGCGCCTGCTGGGTCTTCTCGATGCCCATGGAGATGATCTCCAGGTTGGCCGGGTCGGCCTTCAGCACCTTGAACAGCCAGTGGCGCAGCACCGTGTCCGGGACCGAGCCCGGCGGCTGCGTGCCGATCTTCACCTTGCGGCCGCTGTCGGCGACGAACTTCGCGATGGACTCCGCGGTGGCCTTGCCGCCCAACGCCTTGGCGAACTCGCCGCGGCTGGCGACGACCATCTCCTCAACCGCCGAGTTGGCGATGACCGACACGTCCGCGCCCTTGGAACGGGCGACCAGGACCGGGGCGACGCCGGCGTAGAGCAGGTCGATCTTGCCGGCGGCCATCGCCTGGATGGCGTGCGGGCCGGATTCGAACTTGGTCAGCTTCAGGTCGATGCCCGCCTCGCGCGCCCAGCCTTCCCCTTCCAGGATGAACAGCGGAGCAGCGGCGAGGATGGGGATGTAGCCGACCTCCAGCTTCACCGGATCGGCGGCGCGGGCCGCGCCGGGAGTCAGGGCGGTCAGGGACGCGGCGGTCAGGGATGCGACGGCGGCCACAGCCAGCATCGCGGAGCGTCGGGTCAGGGCAGTCATGGTTCCATCCTCGCAGGAAATTGCCCGCCTATTTAGCACATCTCCTATCGGAAGGAAGAGCGAATTGCACAAACCTCCGTGAGGTAATGAGTTATTTCACATGATTATGAAGTTCTTATATGCACTCATTCTCCCATAGGAAAAGGCCCCATTCCCGGGCCGGGACATGGGGCCTTCCAATCACAAGAGCATCCCCTTTCCCCTCTCCCGGTGCGGGAAAGGGGAAAGGGAGGGGCATCACACCCGGCCGCGCTTCAGGGCGTTCCGGCCGAACGCGCCGTCCACATAGTCGAGCAGTTCACCCAGCGCCTCCACCGGGGTGACCGTGCCGGTGTCGATGGTCAGTTCCGCCGACTCCGGCGCCTCGTACGGGGCGGAGATGCCGGTGAAGTCCGGGATCTCCCCGGCGCGCGCCCGGCGGTACAGGCCCTTGGGATCGCGCGATTCGCAGGTGGCGAGATCGGCGGCCACATACACCTCGTGGAAGCGCTCGCCGCCGATGGCGCGCGCCCGCGCCCGGTCGGCCTGGAGCGGCGAGATCAGCGAGGCGATGACCAGAACGCCCGCGTCCGCGAACAGCTTGGCGGTCTCGGCGACGCGGCGGATGTTCTCCGCCCGGTCCTCCGCCGAGAAGCCCAGCCCGGCGTTCAGCCCGTTGCGGACGTTGTCGCCGTCCAGCACGAAGACCTGCCAGCCGCGGTCGAACAGGGCGCGCTCCAGCGCCATGGCCAGCGTGGATTTGCCGGCCCCGGACAGGCCGGTCAGCCACAACACGCCACCCTTGTGGCCGTTGGCGGCGTTCCGCTCGTCCGCCGTGACGGCGTGCGACACCTCGGTGGTGTTGGCCGAAGCGGCGGGACCCTCGTCCACCTCGACGACGATGCAGCCGCCGACCACGTCGTGGCCGTCGATCAGCACGCCGCGCCCGGTCCGCGACAGCGCCGAGGCGAGGTCGACGGCGATCGGCGAGCGGGAGCGCAGGACGACCTCGGCCACCTCGTTGCGGTGGACGGCCTTGGCCGGGGTGCTCGACAGGTCCTCGATGTCGATGACGGCGGTGATGCTCTCCACCGTCACGCGGTGCTCGCCCGTCGTGATCTTCAGCGTGTAGGTCTTGCCGACCGTCAGCGGCTCCGAAGTCAGCCAGAAGGCCCGCACGCCCAGCCGGTGGGTGACATGCGGCGCACCCTCTTCATGGTGCGCGACATGGCCGCGCTCGGCGAAGATGCGCTTGTCGAGCGTGATGCCGATGCTCTGCCCGGCCTGGGCGGCGACGATGGGCTGGCTGTGGTTCCACCCCTCGATGCTGACCACCGTGGCGGTGGCGCCGGTCGGCGAGAAGCGCAGCGTGTCGCCGACGCGCAGGCGCCCGCTCTCGATCCGGCCCGCCAGGATGCGGCGGTCGTCGGGCTTGTAGACGTCCTGGAGCGGGAAGCGCAGCGGCAGCTCGGTCGGGGCCTGCTGCGGGCGGAAGGCGTCCAGCGCCTCCACCACGGTCGGGCCGTCGTACCACGGCGCCTTGTCGGAGCGGGTGACGATGTTGTCGCCGTGGCGCGCCGCGATCGGGATCACCGTGGAGGTGTGCAGGCCGAGTTCCGCCAGATAGGCGCGGATCTCCTGCGACACCGCCTCGAACCGGTACTGGTCGAAGTCGACGCGGTCCATCTTGTTGACGGCGACCGCCACCTGGCGCACGCCCAGCAGATGCAGCAGGAAGGCGTGGCGGCGCGACTGCTCCAGCGCGCCCTCGGCGGCGTCGATCACCAGCAGGGCGGCGTCGGCCTGCGAGGCGCCGGTCACCATGTTCTTCAGGAACTCGGTGTGGCCCGGCGCGTCGATGATGACGTAGGGCCGCTGCTCCGTCTTGAAGTGGATCTGCGTGGTGTCGATGGTGATGCCCTGGTCGCGCTCGGCCTGGAGCGCGTCCATCACGAAGGCCCACTCGAAGGGCATGCCGCGCTTGCGGCTCATCTCGTGGACCTGCTCCACCTTGCCGTCGGGCAGGCTGCCGGTGTCGTTCAGCAGGCGCCCGATCAGAGTCGACTTGCCATGGTCGACATGGCCGACGATGACGATGCGGAGCTGGCCGTTCAATTCGTTCCGGATGTCCATGGTCCCAATCCCCGCTTCTTACATGTAGCCCGAGCTGCGCAGGCGCTCGAAGCTGTCCTCGGCCTCGTTGTCCATGGCGCGGCCGGCGCGCTCCGGAATGCGGGTCACGACCAGTTCGGCGATGATCTCGTCGATGGTGCCGGCGGTGCTGTCCACCGGGAAGGTGATGTTCTTCTCGCCCAGCGAGCGGTAACGCTTGCCGTCCTTGGCGAAGTACAGCGGGACGATGGGAATCCCCTCTCGCTTGGAATAGCGCCAGATGTCCAGTTCGGTCCAATGCAGCAGCGGGTGGATGCGGACGTGGGTGCCTTCGTCGAACCGGGTCTTGTAATGGTCCCAGAACTCCGCCGGCTGGTCCTTCACGTCCCAGTCGCCTTCCAGCGAACGCGGCGAGAAGACGCGCTCCTTGGCGCGGGTCGCCTGCTCGTCGCGGCGGATGCCGACCATGATACCCTGGTACTTGCCGGTGCGGAGCAGGTTCTTCAGCCCCTCCGTCTTGCGGGCGGCGGCGCGGGTCAGCGGCGGCAGGGTCTGGTCCATGTCCGCTTCCGGCGGGCACTGCTCCACCCGCAGGTCGAGGTCCCACTCACCGGCGATGCGGTCGCGGAAGTCGTAGACCTCCTGAAGCTCCATCGCGGTGTCGAGCTGGACGACCGGGAACGGAACGCGCCCGAAGAACGCCTTGCGGCAGAGCCAGAGCAGGACGTTGCTGTCCTTTCCGATCGACCACAGCAGAGCCAGCTTGTCGATGCGGTTGTAGGCCTCGCGGAGGATGTAGATGCTCTGGCTCTCAAGGTAATCGAGATCGGCGGTCATTGTGCGGTTCCGGTCTTCTTGAAGGTGTGAATGCCGCATTCGGTCTTGGCGGTTCCGGCCCAGCGGCCCGACCGCGGGTCCGCACCGGGAGCGACACGCTCGGTGCAGGTGAAACAGCCGATGGACAGGAAGCCGTCGGCCTCAAGCGGGTGGCGCGGCAGGTTGCGCCGGGTGAATTCCTGCTCGATCCGCTCGCGGTCCCAATGGGCGAGCGGGTTGATCTTGATGCGGCCCGTGCCCTCCTCCGCCTCGAACAGCGGAAGGGCGGCGCGCGTGGACGCCTGGAACCGCTTGCGCCCGGTCACCCAGGCGTCGAACCCCTCCAGCGCGCGGTCCAGCGGCACCGTCTTGCGCAGATGGCAACAGGCGTCGTGCGAGCGGGTGAACAGCAGCCCGTCGGGGTCCTCCGCCGCCAGATCCGCATCGGCCGGGCCGATCGTGCGCACGCCGGTCAGGCCGAGCGCGGACACCAGCTTGTCGCGGTAGTGCAGCGTCTCCCCGAACAACTTCCCCGTGTCGACGAAGAGCACCGGGAAGGACGGGTCGGCCTCCGCCGCCAAGGCGAGCAGCACCGCCGATTCCGTTCCGAAGGACGAAACAACAGCGACGCGGCCGTCGAATTCATCCCGCAGGAGAGCGTTCAGAAGCACCGCCCCGTCCAGCCGCCCGTAACGTTCGGTCAGATCGGCCACGCGGTCGCGTTTCACAGCCTGGGCAAGTCCATCAAGCATGACCTAATTGCCTATCCACGAAGTGGAGTATTTGTTCTGAATTGCACATTAACACCAGTTTCACGGCGTTGCAATGCATATACATTGTCTACATGTATTATAGGTTTAAGCGAGTTTGTGAAATCTGTTGATTGCACCCCGCCATCGCGCTTAAATGCGCCCATGATGTCTTTTCACGATAGCTTCGGTGTGCATTCCGGGTGGCGGCGGTGATCCCGGTCGCTCTCGACCCGACGCATGTGCGGATCGCGCTGGTCGGCCAGGGGCCGCTGGCGAAGCGCCGTCTTGCGCAGTTGCTGGAAGGCGGTGCGGCACCGGCGGTCTATTCACCGGAACCGGATGCGGAATTGATCGCCCTTGCGGGCGCGGACCTGCGCCGCGCCCTGCCGTCGCCCGCAGATCTGGATGGCGTGCAGGTGCTGTTCGTGGTCGGCATCGACGACCCCGCTGCGGAATCCCTGGCCGGTCAGGCGCGGTCGCGGAACGTCCTGGTGAATGTCGAGGATGTGATTCCGCTCTGTGATTTCCACGCGCCGTCTGTGATACGCCGCGGCGACCTTCTGATGACCGTCTCCACCGGTGGCAGGAGCCCGGCGCTCGCCCAGGTGCTCCGCGAACGGCTGGAGACGCTGTTTCCCGCCGTCTGGGCGGACCGGCTGGCGGAACTCGCCACGCTCCGCGACCGCCTGCGCGCCGCGGGCGCCAGGGGACCCGAGGTGCTGCGCGCCTGCCGGGACCTGATCGCCGCCAAAGGATGGCTGCCATGATCGCATCGTCTCTTCTGTCCCGCACTCTTCTGTCCCGCCTGCCCGCCTTCGAGCCGGGCAGCGTCTGGCTGGCCGGGGCCGGTCCCGGCGATCCGGGCCTGCTGACCCTGCTGGCCGCCAAGGCGCTGGGCGAGGCCGACGCCATCGTCCACGACGCGCTGGTCGGCGGCGGCATCCTGGAGGCCGCCAACCCCGACGCCCTTCTGGTGGACATGGGCAAGCGCGCCGGCCACCCCTCCCCCAAGCAGGAGGCGATCAACGCGCGGCTGGTGGAATTGGCGCGCGAAGGCCGGCGGGTGCTGCGGCTGAAGGGCGGCGACCCCTTCGTCTTCGGGCGCGGCGGCGAGGAGTGCCTGGCGCTGGCCGAGGCGGAGATTCCCTTCCGCGTGGTGCCGGGCGTGACCGCGGGGATCGGCGGGCTGGCCTACGCCGGCATCCCGGTGACCCACCGCGGCTTCGGCACCACGGCGACCTTCGTCACCGGCCACGACAAGGCCGGCGGCCTGCCCGCCGACCTGGACTGGGACGTCCTGGCGCGCATGCCCGGCGCTCTGGTGTTCTACATGGCGCTGGGCACCATCGGGACCATCGCCGAGCGGCTCGAAGCGGCCGGCAAGCCGCCGATGACCCCGGTCGCCATCGTGTCGAGCGCCAGCACCGAGGCGCAGAGCGTCATCGAGACCAATCTTGCCCATTGCGCGCGGGACGTCGTGCGGCTACAGGCCAAACGCCCCGCGATCGTCGTGGTCGGCGAGGTCGTGCGGCTGCGCGCCCTGATCGGCGCGTGGCAGCAGACCACCGGCCAGCATCCGTTTTCCATCGCCGTGTCGGCGTAAGCGTTCGTGTTAGGAGTTGAAGGCATGGCGTTGAACGATAAGTCCAAGAACGAAGCGGTGCTGAAGACCATCACCGCCAACCGCCTGCGCGACGGCGAGGTGATCTTCCTCGCCCCCGGCCCCGACCTCGGCTGGGTGGAGCGTCTGGACGAGGCCGCCCTGTTCGAGGACGCGGACGCGGCCGAAACGGCTCTGGCCGCCGCCAAGGCCCAGGCCGAGGGCGAGCGGTTCGCCGTGGACGTCTACGCCTTCGACCTGCGCGTCACGGACGGGCGGCGGGTGCCGGTCAAGACGCGGGAGCGCATCCGGGCGCTCGGCCCCACCGTCCGTATCGATCTCGGCAAGCAGGCTGCGGCCTGAACCGGGCGGCCACAATTCTGACAAGGGCGAGTTCCATGAACCACATCGCGCCCGGCCGCAACGCCGGGGTCTACAGCTACGACGACATCGACCGCCGCTTCGTCGCGGAGCGCGTGGAGCAATTCCGCGCCCAGGTCGAACGCCGCCTGTCCGGCGAGCTGACGGAGGACGAGTTCAAGCCGCTGCGGCTGATGAACGGCCTCTACCTCCAGCTCCACGCCTACATGCTGCGCATCGCCGTTCCCTACGGCGTCCTGACCGCGCGGCAGCTCCGCAAGCTGGCCGAGATCGGGCGCAAGTACGACAAGGGCTACGGCCACTTCACCACCCGCCAGAATCTCCAGTTCAACTGGATCAAGCTGGAGGACACCCCGGCCATCCTGCACGAACTGGCCGAGGTGGACATGCACGCGCTGCAGACCAGCGGCAACTGCGTGCGCAACGTGACCACCGACCAGTTCGTGGGTGCCGCGCGGGACGAGGTGGTGGACGGGCGCGTCTACGCCGAGATCCTGCGGCAGTGGACGACCCTGCACCCCGAATTCACCTTTCTGCCGCGCAAGTTCAAGATCGCCATCATGGGATCGGACGCCGACCGCGCGGCCATCCGCGTCCATGACGTGGGCGTCTTCGCCAAGCGCAACGAGCGGGGCGAGGTCGGCTTCACCTTCTACGTCGGCGGCGGCCTCGGCCGGTCGCCCTTCATCGGCAAGCTGATCCGCGACTGGGTGCCGGAGGAGGACTTCGTCGCCTATCTCGAAGCCATCCTGCGCGTCTACAACCAGTACGGCCGCCGCGACAACATCTACAAGGCGCGCATCAAGATCCTCGTCCACGAGCTGGGCCAGGAGAAATTCACCCAGGAGGTGGAGGAGGAGTTCGCCCGCCTGCGCGGCCCGAAATACCGCCTCGCGCCGGAGGTCGTCGACGAGATCCGCCGCCGCTTCGGCGGCCCGGCCTATGAGACGCTGACCGACGAGCCGGAGTCCTTCCAGGCCGCCAAGGCCGCGAACCCGGACTTCGCCCGCTGGGTGGCGGTCAACGTGCTGGCCCACAAGGTTCCCGGCTACGCCGCCGCCACCATCTCGCTGAAGCCCGCCGGCGGCATCCCCGGCGACGCCACGTCGGAACAGATGGAGCTGATCGCCGATCTGGCCGACGCGCACAGCTTCGGCGAACTGCGCGTCAGCCACGCCCAGAACCTCGTGCTGGCCCATGTCCGGCAAGATGAACTGTTCACCCTGTGGACGGCGCTGGAGGCCAACGGGCTGGGCACGCCGAACGCCGGGCTGATCGGCGACATCATCGCCTGCCCCGGCCTCGACTACTGCGCGCTGGCCAACGCCCGCTCGATCCCGCTGGCCCAGGCCATCTCGGCCCGCTTCGCCGATCCGGCGCGGCAGCAGACCATCGGCGAGCTGGGGATCAAGATCAGCGGCTGCATCAACGCCTGCGGCCACCACCATGTCGGCGCCATCGGCATCCTCGGCGTGGATAAGAAGGGCGAGGAGTTCTACCAGATCACCGTCGGCGGCGACCCGACCCTGACCACGGCGATCGGCGACATCCTCGGCCCGGCGGTGACCGCCGACGAGACGGTGGACGCCATCGAGGCCATCGTCGAGGTCTATCTGTCCAACCGGCACGACGGGGAACGCTTCATCGACACGCTGAAGCGCGTCGGCCACGGCCCGTTCAAGGAGAGAGTCTATGCCGCTCATTAAGGACGGCCGCATCGTCGAGGACGCGTGGGTCGCGGTCGCGGACGGCGAGCCGGTTCCCACCGACCGCCCCGCCATCGTCACCTTCGAACGCTGGCAGGCGGAGCGCGCGAGCTTCGACGGCCGCAACGCGGCGCTCGGCGTCCGGGTCAAGAGCGGGACCCTGGCCCCGGCCATCGCACCGGACCTGGACCGCTTCGCCCTGGTGGCGATCGAGTTCCCGAAGTTCCGCGACGGCCGCGGTTTCTCCACCGCGCGCGAGCTGCGGGAGCGCTATGGCTATGAGGGGGAGATCCGGGCGGTCGGGCACGTCATCCCCGACCAGTACCGCTTCCTCCTGCGCACCGGCTTCACCTCCGCCGAGGCGCCGGAGACCACCAACCCGGAGAGCTGGGCGCACGCACTGACGGAGATCACCGTCGCCTTCCAGCCGTCGCTGGACGACCCGCAGCCGCTGTCGCTCCTGCGCCGCCGCCTGGGGTCCTGACACGCGTGGCGCCCGCGTCCCAAAGTCATGGGAGCGGGCGCCTTGCGGCTCACATTCCGCGGAACAACCAGAACAGGCCCGCCGCAACCGCGACGGCGACCACCACCACGACTCCGGCCACGGATCGCCGCAACCGGGCCTCGCGCCGCTCGACCTCCTGGCGCTTTTTCAGCAGATACTGCTGCTCGGGTCCGAGGAAAGCCCCCGAATCGCCGTCCAGGGACAGGGCGCGTTTCGACGCGCTCCGGCCACGCATCGCGGGAGCCGTCCGGACCGGCGGCCGCGCCGCCCTCCCTTCCAGAACCATCGAGTCGCCCGCCAGCGGGCGCCCCGTCCCCGGACGACCCCGGCCCGCCTTCCTGGATGCCTTGCGTCTTTTGCTCGCCATGCTTCTCACCTCACCGTCGGCCGGCGAAGCATAGCGGCCCCGCCCCGCTTATCCACCCCTTGATGACGACGGGCCAGCAAGGTCACACCGCGTTTTCCCGCCTTCGCCGAATCATTGGGCAATTGAGGGGAATTCGCGCAAATCGCGTTTCAGTTCCCGAAAAAGCGAGCGGAGACTGGAAAAAATCCCGACAACACCGCCCACAAGCGCCAGCAAAATCCGTACTATGCGGCATCGCGCCGATGCAGCCAGGATTCTCGCATGCCTCATGACGTTCCGCTTATATCGACCATCGCCATCGCATTTGGGTTGGCCTTCATCTTCGGATACATCGCCGACCGCATCCGTTTGCCTCCCCTCGTCGGTTATCTGGTCGCCGGCATCATCGTCGGCCCCTTCACGCCGGGTTTCGTCGCCGACGGCGGTTTGGCCGCCCAGTTGGCCGAGATCGGCGTCATTCTCCTGATGTTCGGCGTCGGTCTGCATTTCTCACCCTCGGACCTTCTGGCGGTCCGGAAGATTGCCATTCCCGGCGCGGTCGGCCAGATCGGCCTCGCCACCGCGCTGGGCGTCGGGCTGGCGTGGCTGTGGGGCTGGAGCCTCGGCGCCGGTCTCGTGCTCGGCCTCAGCCTGTCGGTGGCGAGCACGGTCGTGCTGCTGAAGGCCCTGGAAGAGCGCGACATGCTGAACACCGCCGAGGGCCGCGTGGCGGTCGGCTGGCTGATCGTCGAGGACCTCGCGATGGTCCTGGCGCTCGTCCTGCTGCCGGCCCTGGCGGAGGTGCTGGGCGGCCACGCACCCGGCGCCGCGGGGGGCGCCGCCGGGGATCATGGCGCCGGCTCGGACGGGCCGATCTGGCTGACGCTGGCTCTGACGCTGGGCAAGGTGGCGGCCTTCTCCGTCCTGGCGATCGTGCTCGGCCCGCGCGTCGTCCCGGTGATCCTGACCAACGTGGCGCGCACCGGCTCGCGCGAGCTGTTCACCCTGTCCGTTCTCGCCATCGCGCTCGGCGTCGCCTACGGCTCGGCGGTGCTGTTCGGCGTGTCCTTCGCGCTGGGCGCCTTCTTCGCCGGCGTTGTGCTGAACGAGTCGCGCTTCAGCCACAAGGCGGCCACCGATTCGATGCCGTTGCAGGACGCCTTCGCCGTTCTGTTCTTCGTCTCGGTGGGCATGCTGTTCGACCCGTCGATCCTGATCCGCGATCCGCTGGCGGTCATCGCCGTGGTGGCCCTGATCGTCGTGGGCAAGTCGCTGATCGCCTTCGGCATCGTGATCCTGCTGCGCTTCCCGGTGGGCATGGGTCTGGCGGTCTCGGCCAGCCTCGCGCAAATCGGCGAGTTCTCCTTCATCCTCGTCGGGCTGGGCCTGTCGCTCGGCCTGCTGCCGGAGGAAGGGCGCGATCTCGTGCTGGCCGGCGCGCTGCTGTCGATCACGCTGAACCCGGCGGTCTTCGCGGGCGTCGCCGCGCTGCGCAAGCATCTTCAGGCCAAGCGGCCGGCGGGCGTGCCGCCCTATGGCTGGGAGCAGTTCGAGCAGCTCCAGAGCAGCCTCGCCGACGCCCGCCATCAGGCGGAGGAGCGCGAGAAGGAGCACGATCTGCAAATCCAGGCGCTGGCCAAGACCTTCCCCGTGCTGTCGCTGCTGGACGCGCACGAGCAGGAGCGGCTGATGATGCTGTTCCGGCCCAAGTCGGCGGTTCCCGGCGAACGCATCATCCGCAAGGGCGACCGCGCCAACGCCATGTACTTCATCTCCTCCGGCGCCGTGGAGGTGCTCATGGAGGGCCAGACCATCCGCCTGGGCGCCGGCACGATGTTCGGCGAGATGGCCCTGCTGAGCGGCCAGCGGCGCAACGCCGACGTTGCCGCGGTCGACTACTGCCAGCTTCAGGTGCTGGAGCGGCGCGACTTCAACCAGTTCACCGCCCGCCATCCGGCGTTGCGCACGGCCCTGATCGACATGGCCGCGCAGCGGCGCAAGATGAACCAGCAGGACGCGGCCACCGACGAGGCCGTGGCCGCATCGGAAAGCGCCGCCTGAGCGGACGCGCATTGAAACGGAACACCGCCAGCCTCTCCGGCAGAGGCCCGGCGGCTTCCGCAAACCGGCCTTTGGAGAACAGCAAAAGAAAAGGCCTTGGAGCCGATCAGCTCCAAGGCCTTTTCATCTTCCAGAACATTGGTCGGAGCGACAGGATTTGAACCTGCGACCCCCAGACCCCCAGGATGGGGCAGGATATCTAAAGGTATTGAAATCATTGGATTTTCAAAACCCGAATCAGGCCAGTTTTCCACACATTTTGACCCCGAGTTCCACACGGATTTCCACACAGGATGGCCGTGTGGAAGATCGCTTGGAGACGACGGCTCCAGCCCTGTCCAACCCCATCCAGGTGCTGAACATCCTGTTGGCCGACCCGTTGGAGCGGCTGGTTCGGACGCAGGGCGACGGGGCCGCTTCCTGGTGCTTGCTTCGTGATGGCCGATTCGTTTTGCCCGATACGGCGTGCAAGCTGCGCGGGCCATCGGCTGTGGAGTTCTACAGCGGCCGCCTGTTCGCGATCGGGGGAGAAGACGGCCCCGCCGACGCCCCGGTGGTGTATGCGTGGTTCACGAAGCCGTAAGCCCAAGGCATTTCGGCGTAGCCGATGATCTCGGCGCGATTCCCGTCGAGGCTCATGCGGCGGCCCTCCCGCATGCAGTCCCGGCCATGGGCGCGCCTTCGCCGAACACCTCGGCAAGCGCAGCGACCGTCACCGGGTGATTCAAGATGCGCTGCACCTGTTGACCGGCGCCCGGCGCGACGAGGCGGTGCAGGTCACTCAGGATGTTGGAAGAAAGGCGAGAGCTGGCCGATGGGTCGGTCAACCACTCGTCGCGCATCCCAATGACGGCTTTGGCGAACAGCCCATCCAGCGTCAGCGCCGCTATGGGGCACAGCCGATCAAGAAGCTCTCCGCCTCGCCGCCCCTCAGCTTCAGCAAGATCGTCCAGGGCGCAGAAATCAGGATGGTTGATTCCGCCCCTCAGCCCGAGCCGATCAGCCAGGGATCGGGCCTCAAGGTTGAGGCGGTCCGATTCCGCCCAGCTATCCAGCCAATCCAGGCACAGCCGCAGCAGTTCGGCGTCGGGGTGCGGCTCGCCAGCCGGCGGCAGCCCCAGGGCCTTGCGCCCATCGGTCTCAGCATAGGCGATAGCGGCGCTAAATGGATCCACGGCATCGGCCGACACCGGGCCGGCCAGGGCCACCGCCGACGCGCCGGCCAGGATGGAGCGGCGGGATAAGGGCTCAAGCATGGGCCACCGCCTTTCCGTCCAGCCACGCGCCCAGGAGGGTCTTACGGGAACACACCCGCCCGGCCATGCGGAAGTAGGGCAGCTTGGCGGCGCGGATCAGATGATCGACGGACTTCGGCGGAACGCCCAGATAGGCCGCGATGCGCGGGCCGCCATAGAGCAAGTCCCCATCCTCTGTAAGCGCCTCGTCAGCATCCCGCCGGCGCTGGCGCCGCACCTCCTTGCGGGTCTCGGTGCGGGCGTTCGCCTCCAGGGCCGCCACCCGCTCATCCAGCATCACCACCATCTCGGCGTTGTTCCGCACCTCCCGGATGCCGCCGGCTGCCGCAAGCTCCTCCTGCCCGCGGCGGAACTCGGCGAACACCTTGATCAGCCGGGTTCGGGTCACGGTGGCGACATTGCCGCTCACCAGCCCGCAGACGGCCAGGGACTGCAACTCGGTCAGCCAGAAGACGCCCGGTGCATCCCCCTTCCCTACCGTCTCCTTCGCCTGCGGGACGTTCACAATCCGGCCCAGGCCAGCCAACAGGCTCCGGTGGGAACGGATCAGCTTGCGCACGGTGTGCATGTCCGGCAACCCGAGCTGGACCGCAAGCCGCTGGTCGGAGATGCGCGGCTCGTCCCATTCCATGCTGATGTCCTGCACCGTCAGGGCGGTGGACCCCGGCAGGTAGCCGCCCTTGAAGATCGCCCGGATGTGCGGGGCCGCGCCGATCAGGGCGACGCGCTGGCGCAGGTCGGCCAGCTCCGCGGCGAGGTGGGCGATGGTCTGTTGCTGTTCCTCGGCCACGGGCAGCACGCCCCGCCTGTAAGCCAAGAACACCTCGATGATCTGCCGGCGCACCAGGGCGGCTTGCGGGGTGCGGGACAGGGCGCAGATGACCAGCGCTTGGCCTTCGTTCAGGTAGTAGGCTTTGCCGGGGCGGCCTCGGCCCATGGGATCGGTGTTTTGCGCCACGGTGGCGCAAATCTCCCCATAGGTCTCCAGCTCGGCACGGTTCCGCTCGATCAGCTTCCGAATGTCGCGCGGCTGGCCGAATCCCAGCCGCTCAGCCAGGATCACGTCCGAGACGCGCGGCTCCCCGTCTTGGTCGTTCAGTTGGTCGGGCGACAGCGGCGGCAGGTCGGCAGGCTTGGTCGGCACCAGGGTGCCAGCCGATTTCCGGCGGCTGGCGCCGGGCAAGGGTGTGGTATTCTCGGAATCAGCCATGATCCGTAGCTCCAGTTAGCTCGATTGTGGTCAGGCCGGGCCGGATGCTCCCAACACCCGGTTCGGCCGCGCTTGCTATGTCACTAAAAGTGCCATATCATACGGCATCGGTCAACAATGAATGTCACTAAAAGTGCCATGTCGATAACACCAGCCCAATGCCGTGCGGCCAGGGGACTCTTGAACTGGAGTCAAGATGAGCTTGCCGAAGCAACCAACGGAGAGGTTGCGAAGCGATCCCTTGTCCGGTTTGAGAAAGGGGATACAGCACCTCAGCCGCGCACCCTCACCGCTATCCGCACGGCTATGGAAGCGGCTGGCGTCGAGTTCATCCCGGAGAATGGCGGGGGGGCGGGAGTACGGCTGAGGAAGGGCAGCGATGGGCGATAACTGGTCACTGTCGTCGCTGGTCGAGCGGGTGCTGAAGGTGTGATTGGGCGGCGGGGCTATCTGCCGAAGGGGTGATGGACCGCCCCGCAGGCTACTGAGTCGAGTTCATGCCGGAAGGCCCCGTCAGGGAAAGAGAGGGCCGGAAGCACAATTAAGATACATCGGCAGCAAGGATATTACGTGATGGAATCAACACCAAAAGCCAATATAGAATTTCCCTTCACTTCAGAATTCGAAAACAGTCTGAGAAGTGCTTATATTCAAGCAGACGCTGCAATTTCAGCTGGTAATTTTCAGGGGTATGCAACAATTATTGCTGGATTGTTTGCAATACTAGCCGCAGCAGTTGCTTACGTAAGCGCATCGAAACAATTTAACTTCGAAAGGAGAAACCATCAAAATCGCGTTGATGCATATGCACGCAGAACAGCTATGATTGTTAACAAATCTCTTCATCACCTCGAACAACAAATCCACTTTCACAAATTAAAGATGAATGGTAAGAAATTACCTGACAATGATGCAAATTTCATGACACAAAAGTTTGACGGAAGCCATTTCCATTCAGCAAATTGGGAGCTTCACGCACTACTTGGCAGCGATATTTCTTCCGCAATTCATGACGTTGATATTTGCATAACTGACATCAATGCTTATCGCAATTTTATAACGAAAAAACAAATTACAGATATAGAAAAAGTTTCGCTTTCATTTATTGACCACAGCTTCAGCTACATGCATAATATTACAGGTAATCATCCACCAGATATCGATAGATCTCTTCTGCATTCACTGAAGCACTATATGGATAAACTATCACAAGAGCTTATGGAACATCCCACCATTAAGAGAGAGATGGAAATTGACTTCAAGAAGGCAAAATCTGTCGGGGCAAAAAGGCCCTTCAGAGCGTTGCTTGGGGCGTTCAAGTTAAAAAGGTCATCCAACTAGTGCACCGACTCATTCAGAAGGTGCAGGCAGTCGGTCGAGTTTCGCGAAGATGGTTTCGGCGGGCTTGGTCCAGACAAAGGGCTTGGCGGCCTTGTTGTGCGCGCGGATGTAGCGGGTGATGGCGTCCTGGAGATCAGCAACGGATTTGAAGACGCCACGCCGGATGCTCCGTCGCGTAATGATCGAGAAGAAGCCCTCGACGGCGTTGATCCACGAGGCCGATTTGGGCGTGAAATGGAAGACCCAGCGCGGATGATCGGCCAGCCAGTCCAGCACCTTGGGGTGCTTGTGGGTGGCGTAGTTATCGACGATGGCGTGGATCACCTTGCCGGCCGGGACGGCGCGCTCGACAGCATTCAGGAACCTGATGAACTCCTTGTGGGTGTGCTTGGGCATGCAGCGTCCGACCACGGTGCCGTCCAGCGTGTTCAGCGCGGCGAACAGCGTGGTGGTGCCGTTGCGTTTGTAATCGTGCGTCATCGTCCCGCACTTGCCGGGCTTCAGCGGCAGGCCGGGCTGGGTGCGGTCGAGTGCCTGGATTTGGCTCTTCTCGTCGATGGACAGCACCACCGCGTGGCAGGGCGGATCCATGTAGAGCCCGACAATGTCCTCGACCTTGGTCGCGAACGCAGGGTCGGTGGAGCGCTTGAAGGTGCGCAGGCGATGCGGCTGGAGGCGATTGGCCTCCCAGATGCGCTGCACGGCGCGCAGGCTGATGCCGACCGTCTTGGCCATCGCCCGACCGGTCCAGTGCGTCACGGCGCCGGGCGGCTCCGAGCAGGTCAGGGCCAGAACCTTGGCGACGGTCGCCGTGGGCAGCGGGGCCTTGCCGGGTTTGCGCGTCTTGTCGCGCAACAGCCCGTCCACGCCTTGTTCAGCGTAACGCACCTGCCATCGCCACACCGCCGGGCGGCTCACACCCGCGCGCCGGGCGACCTCCAGGACGGGCAGCCGTTCGGCCGAGAGCGCGATGATGGTCGCCCGCTGCACATGCTTCTGCGGGCGGTTCCGGTCGCCGAGGATCGCCGCCAAGCGCGCGCGATCCTCCGCTCCACGGATGATGTTGAGAACCTCCAATTGGGCATTGGACCGATGCGGTCGGTGCAAAGCATCGACCGCATGCTGGCCAGACGCCGGATGACGAAGCCCGGGTCAAGGCCGCAGCCG
Source organism: Azospirillum sp. TSH58 (assembly GCF_003119115.1). Taxonomy (NCBI): domain Bacteria; kingdom Pseudomonadati; phylum Pseudomonadota; class Alphaproteobacteria; order Rhodospirillales; family Azospirillaceae; genus Azospirillum; species Azospirillum sp. TSH58. The sequence continues at coordinate 66,885 of NZ_CP022364.1, read as the reverse complement.
CGCGTCAGCGCGGGGCCGCGGAGCGGCCGCCTTGACGCGGGGGGCGTCATCCGGCAGGCGCCGATGGTCGCTCCTTCCAGGCTTCCACCATCCGCTCGTAGGCGCGTTCGGCGCGTTCGACATACTCCGCCTCGCGTTGCCGGATCTCCTTGATCCAATAGTCCCGACCGGGGCCGGCCTTGCCGTATTCCCGCGGGGCGCCTGCCTTCAGGGCGGCCTTGCGCAACTTCATGGCGGTGAAGGCGGGGCGGGCGTAGGCATAGTCCTTGTCATCGCTCAGCACATGCCAGATGAGGACCGCCAACTTGCGGGCAGTGGCCACTGCGGCCGCGCCGGCTCCGGCCTTCTTCTGCACCCGGTTGAAGAAGGCCCGCAGCGGTCCCGGCGCCATCTTCGCCGACCAAGCGGCCTCGACCAACACCGCGCGGGCCGCGGCGTTGCCCTGTCGAGAGATACGCCCATGGCGGGCCGGATGGTCGCCGGACTGTTGGGTTGTCGGGGTCAGACCGAAGTAGCTGCTGAGCTTCTCGGGGGTCGGAAAGCGGGAGATAGTCCCGATCGACGCCAAGACGGTCAGGGCGACCACGGTGCCCACTCCGGGGATGGTCATCAGCCGGCGCGCCTGCGGATCGTCCAGCGCCTGCTGGGCAATCCCCTTGTCGGTCTCGGCCAGTTGCACGCTCACCCGTTCCAGTTCTGCCACCAAGCGGGTGAGGATGGCCTGCTCCTGGGACGGCAACGGCAGGCGTGCCAGCCAGGCACGGCCGGCTTTGCTGAACAGACAGCCTTCGTATTTCGGGATCAGGTTCCCGTGCAGGATGGCGTGGATGCGGCTCTTGACCCGCACCATGTGCTCGACGATCCCCGAGCGTTCCGTGATCGTTCGCCGGCGACGGATCGTGTCGTCATCGGGAACCCAGACCTCCGGCAGGAAGCCCGCCGCATGCAGGCGCGCCAGGATCACCGCGTCAATCTTGTCGGTCTTCACGCGGGCATAGGCGATGGCCCGCACGAGCCGGGGATTGGCCACGGCGACCCGCTTGACGAAAGGCCGCAGAACACGCTCCACAGCCGAGCTGTTGCCAGTGGCCTCGATGACCACCTCGTCGGTCGGCTCAAGGGTCTTGGCAAATTTCAGGAAGCGATCATGGGCAAGATCGACCCTGGCTTCCTTTGTCACCTGGCCGTCCACCAGGAAGGCGACTTGGGCGAACGAGCGGTGAATATCCATGCCGATGATGCGCATGCTCCCTCCCTCCAGTGGTCCGTCCAGTGGTGGTTCGGGAGCTGGCGGGCTTGCACGACATCTACGGATCCGCGCTCGCAGCGCAACCGGGCAAGTCGTAGGAGGCGGCCATGTAACAACGCGAGCTCGCAGCTCATCGTAAGGACGGCCTGCCGCCGTTTCATGCTCCCGGCGCCCCTATCCCGGTGGACGATCGATACCGCAACCGCGGTCCAATCGCCAGCACCGGCCAGCACCGGAAAACAGCATGCCGGTTAACAATGACACTGACAGTCTGGGCCATGCCGACAGAATCGCACGTCGGCAACCCTTTGTGAATCCTATGTCTGCGTCAGTGCACTAGCTTCCCGCTCCCACAGCCCACCAGAGCGCGATCTACCGGGCAACCGCCAGCCGGCCGCCGGTCGAGTAGACTCCCAGCGCCAGAAGGGCGGACAACGCCCCTCCCCACCCGGCTGGCGAACTGCGTCACCATCATCACCATGCAGGTGAGCAGCTCCAGGCCAGCGGGTGAGTGCCCCCCGATGAAGTCGGGGTTGTCGCCCCCTGCCCTACGGGCTGGACGGCGACAAGGTGGTAAAGCGGGAAGGATTTGACACCTGAAGAGAAGGCCTATCTGAATTCTATTCCGCCTTTTCAGCATCTTTTATGAATTCAAGTTTCAGCAACCGCCCCAAAAGAGCAGAGCGACGTTCTCTAACGCCACTCAACCCGTACTCAACACTGAGTATTTCAATCATAACGTCAATCGAAAAGTATATTGCCGTAAAACATGAAAGGAAGTGCTCATACAAGTTCTCGATCATCTCCTCTCTTGATGAAGCAGGACCTTTTACAAAAATATTCGGCGCAAAAAAGTACCTTACACCAAATAAAGTTCCATGTAGTATTTCTGATGAATGCCTGTATAGAGCCATCCTTGCCGCAGCAAGAGTTGTTCCCAAATGAATAGGATGCGATTCAGCTACTATGTCTATTTTTTTATCGATACTCATATCTATCCAATCCCTAACTTCGCTCCCATCTTTTTTTGAAAATTCTTTTATTGCATCATTAAGTCCAGGGACTGTAGAAGGATCGATCTTACTGGCTAGCTCACTCTTCAAATTAACTTTGACGTTAGTTAAATGAACTTTTCTATCTAGGTCCCTAAAGTATTTCTGAAGCGCGTGTCTCTCGGCTCTATTTACTGCATCGATTCCCAAGGTGTGCAATAGGCATATATTAACACAAGTCTCCAAAATGGATCTTCCAATTGAATAACAGTCTCTAATATTCATGCTTGTATAAGACGATAATTGATATATAGAGTGCTCCGAAACGCCAACAGCTTGAATCATAAGCAGCAACGGCATGATAACATTGCTATTGGTTTTAATTTTTTCAATATCTACATCCGATCCAATATCATTTCCAGATAGAATGTGTATAAGATAGTCGATTACACGCGTCTGCTGATCCAAAATATATCTTAAATCATTCTTCCATCGTAGATACTTCTTTTCCCTGTCTTCAATTTCAGGAATTATTGTTTGGTATCCATCTTCCGCATACACTGCGGCCTTCAACATTGCAATCAGCCTCGATAAGTTTTCTGTAGCACCAACGCCCTCATGAAGAGAGCCGTCATATACTCGATATGTTGATATCCATTTTTCACTCCCTAAATCATAATTAACAGATATTATCATACCTGGAGGCACTTTCTTCATTCCTTTCTTGATTTCTGACTTCAGTTTATTTTCTTCTCGTCTTTTTTTATCAACCATATTACATCCCCAAGTTAAAATGGCCTGTAGAATATAAACACTCGACCAAAGCACACTCGCAAGCCCCTCCTTACACACAGGCGGTGATGGGACGCCCCGGCACCTGACGTCGTACCAGAGAAGGTAGGCACAGGTCCCCCCTTCCACCCACGGGCGCACATCCCCAACGCCTCGGCCATCAGCTCACCGAACAGCGGTCCAGCAGGGCGCAGCGCCGGCCTGTTGCCCCTCCCCTCCATGACGCTGGACGGCAGCACCACCACAGACCAGACCCATCCGAAGAAGCCCGCCAGAAGGCCGCAGAGCGCAACAAGCCCGAACGGGCCACCCCTGGTAGCCCCCCCCACACACAAGCCATCCACGGGCCGTCAGAGCTTGAGCTAACGGGTCTGGATTGTCACTGACCGGAGGGCGGACACTCTGCGCGCGCCGGCACGGCTCCACAAACCGGCTGCACCTCCTAAACAGGTTGAATATGATCATGAAAGCCGCTCCCATACGTGCAGAGAAGCCTACCATGAAGACGAAAACCAAACTCACATGGCTGGCCGTAGCAGCTGGCGCTATCTGTTTGGCCTTCAACGCCTATGCGCTATACCGGTTCGGGTGGGGCTGGGGCACCACTACCGCCGCCATGAACGAGGCTGGCGGCTTCCTTGGCGGTGTGGTTGGGCCGTTTCTCAACTTTATAACGTTGATCGCTGTGCTGTACACTACAGCCATGCAGGCAGAGGAGTTGCGCATCTCCAACGAGACCCTTGCCGCAACGAAAGTCGAATTGGCTCAAAGTAGAGAAACCAGTCAAAGGCAACTAGCCCATACTGAGACCGAATCCCGGAAAAACAGCATTTTGAAAGTTCTTGGCCTTCTTGACTTGGACATTCAATCTTGTTTAAACACTAAATACCATATGTCATCTAGATATTCGGATTCGTTGAAAAGCGCCCTTGAATTCATGGAGGCATGCAAGAAAAATGGCGCAAACATAGAAGAAAGCCATAACTACATGATACTTCAAGAGCTGTCAATTTTAATAATGAGATTAAATGAATACTTGATAGCTTACGAGGTCGAGGAGGTCGCGTCTCCTGTTGTTGCATATTATGAATACAAATATAGCGGTATTGCACAGGAATTGGAGAGATATAAACTTGTCAGGCAGGATCGCGCGAGTGTATTTCTTCGAATATAAACCTTTCCCCTCACACCACCAAGAACCCCTGCGGCCCTTCGTCAGTGCTGTTGATGCTCGGGCCGGTCTCGCCGGCCAGAGCAGCCGCTACAGCGCCTGAGAGGTGCCCCACGGGTCCGCCTCGGTCGCCACCCGGTACTCCGCCAGCACCGCTTCGCGCAGCTCCAGAAACACCGGCTCATCGAGGCAGACGGCCGGCTTCAGCCGCTTCTTCATGAGGGTGCCGGGCAGCCGCACGAACAGCCGCCCGTCCCGGTCGGTCACCCGCACGTTACGGATCTCCACCGGCCCCGCCTGAACGACGGCAACGGCCAGCGTCTGTCCGGTCCCTTCTGACAGGCGAAGGTCCAGCACCTCGACGGCCGGGCACGACGATTCAGGCTTGCTCATGGTCACCTCGCATAGAAAAGCCGGCCGGGCATGACGCGCCGGCCGGCTCATGGATCGGGCGTGTCCGCCCAGGTCAGGCCGCCGCGGTGCTCACGCCGTCCAGCCGCACCGTGACCGTGCTGGCCCCATTGCCGGCGGCCTCCACAGCCACGCCCACCGGGTAAAGCCCGGCGCCGGGCGCGTCGCACTGGTGCGCAGCGTTGTCCCAGCTCACCCGGCCGCCCACGGCGATCACGGCGGCCGGCTTCTTCGGCAGGATGAACACGCCCTCGGTCACGCCCGCACCACCGGTACGTCGTCCAGCTCGGTCGTGTAGCTGGGCGACCTGCTCTCCTGGCGCATCCGCCACGCCCGGCCGATAGTGGCGGCCGGCACCAGCGTATCCCGGCCCATCCGGCTGTTGATCGCGTCCATTGCCGCCATGAGCCGGGCGCCACGCGCCCGATCGGCAGCGGCCAGCAGGTCCGGCTGCACCTTGGACACCGGCACGAGCCCGGACAGGATCACCCCGGCCTTGCTGAACTGGAAGCCGTCACGCCAGATCCTGCGGGCGCCGGCCGTCGCCGCGGCGATCAGCGCAAAGGTGTCGTCGGTCGCCGGCCGCAGCTCGACGGTCGCGGCGTTGCTGTAGGCTGGGCCCGGCCGGAAGGGCGACGTGTGCATGAAGACCTGGAGGGCTTCGACGGCCAGCCCCTCGGCGCGCAGCTTCTCCCCGGCCCGAGTCGCATAGGCCGCCACCGCTTCCCGCATCGGCTCCCACTCCGTCACCGGCTGGCCGAAGCTGCGCGTGACCGCCGTCGTCTTGCGCGGCGCCGGCGCCTGATCGAGCGGCAGACAGGAGAGCCCACGCAGCTCGTAGACGATCCGCTCCCCGACCACGGTCAGCACCTGCCGGGCGCGACGTGGCTCCATATCGCGCAGATCCGCCGCGGTCTTCACACCGAGCATGCCCAGCTTCTCGGCGCTGCGCCGCCCGATGCCCCAAACGTCCTCGACCGGCACGACGCGCAGCACATGCTCGCGCTCCGATTCGCGGCCCAGATCACAGACCCCACTATCGTCCAGCAGCGTCTTCTTGGCCGCGTGGTTGGCGACCTTGGAGAGCGTCTTGGTTGGCCCGATCCCGACGCAGGTCGGTATGCCGGTCCACCGTCTGACCGTCGCCCGGATCTCTGCGGCGTAGGCCAGCAGGTCCCGGCCCTCGAAGCCGCTCAGGTCCAGGAAGGACTCGTCGATGCTGTAGACCTCCAGCCGAGGCGTGAAACCGCGCAGGCAGTCGGTCACCCGGGCCGACAGGTCGCCATACAGCGAGTAGTTGGAGGACAGCACCCGCACCCGGTGGCGCCGGACAAGATCGCGCACCTCGAACAGCGGCTGGCCCATCTTCACGCCCAGGGCTTTCAGCTCGGCGGAGCGGGCGACGAAGCACCCGTCGTTGTTCGAAAGCACGCCGACCGGGACGCCTTCGAGCCGGGGGTCGAAGACCCGTTCGCACGAGACGTAGAAGTTGTTGCAGTCCACCAGCCCGTAGACCCGCGGCGGCGCCATGGCCGTCAGCGCCGATGCAGGCGCACGGTGCTGGTGACCACGCCCCACACCTCGAAGCCGGGCCGGTCGGTGACCTCGGTGGGCCGGTAGCTGGGATCGTCGGTCTCAGGGATCAGGTAGATCCGTCGCCCCCGGATCAGCAGCCGCTTGCAGACCAACTCGCCGTCCAGCACCGCCACCACGACGTCGTCATGCCGAGCGGTCAGGCTGCGATCCACGATGGCCAGGTCGCCGTCATGAATGCCCGCCCGCGTCATGCTGTGGCCGGCGACGCGCAGGGTGAAAGTGGCGCTGGGGTGGGGCACCAGCACCTCGGCGAGATCGATTCGGCCCTCGACATAGTCCGCCGCTGGGCTGGGAAAGCCCGCCGACACCACCGCTTCGACCGCCACCACCGGACACGACGTCATCAACACCGGAACCGGCGTCTCCATGCCCACCTCCCCCATCTGGACCCTCAGGCGAGGATGGCGCGGAATGAGAACTTTTCAAGAACTAAAAGCGGTTGACGCCGACGCTGGAGAATGCGGAGCGGCGGTCTAAATGGGAATATCGTCCCGGTTTATCACCCGCAGGATGGTGGCGGTTTCACCCTGCCCGGCCTACACATCCCCGCCCCGGGCCGGCTCTCGACGGCAGGCAACACCAGAGGCATCCACTTGGACTACCAAGAAATTATCAAGGTCATCAACACACATCATTGTGCGGGCAAGGCAGGGCACACCCCAGTTGTCGAGATGTTCCCTGCCGTAGATGAAACTGACAAGCGAATGTTCGACGTTAAATTCCTTACTGCATTGCCGCCGCCTTGATAGCATCAAGCTGAGAATCGCAACGCGCAAAAATATCAGTAAGATTTTGGTCGAAATAAATTGCTTGCCTTCCGCTCCTCTTACTAATGTAGTACCATTGATCGATTGCAGGTGGCTGCGTTGCCACCGAAAAGACCAATACATCGTACTCATCCGAAGGCTGAATACCAGATGCATCCCTCACATATGAATAAGACACCCTTGGAAAGATACCTTTCTTTTCGATTCTCTTCCATAAATTTGAAGATTCATCGTAACTATTTGTAACAACATAATCATTTTCCAAATCAGCCATTGTGGCCGCTGAATAACCCACCTTTACATAATTAAGTTTTGTATTCATGAAATAACTTCTTTCAGGAACAAATATCCTCAGCTCTCTTGCAGTAACCGGCCTTTGCAAAGGCTTGAGTTGATTAAGATAAGATTCATTCATATAGGCCATGTCGCGCTTCAGTAACTCTTTATCCTCATACCTCTTTCCATTATAAACCCATGCTTGCTGCGCGCATGCACCAAGCATCATTAAACACGCAACAGCAGCGGCGATTGATCGTGACGTCATAGCACCTTTCCTTCAGCGTTTAAGCACTCTTCAAGACTTACCGCCACAATAGCAGATGGGCCAACTTTGCAGCGAACCACACCACCTTGCGGCAGAAGCGAATCATCATGAGATATTTGGCTTTTCCTGTTCTTTGTTTTTGGAACGAGATCGGCCGCACGGGTGCCTTTATCATTTTCCTTCAATAAGTAACGGGCGCGGAATGACCCAATATCAACGTCACAGATGCTCTGCGTCTCCAAAGACAGAGAAGGTATGGAAATGCAAACACCCATGGGCTGGCGGAACGACTGCCCCTCAACTCTATCTATCTGCTTTACCGACCCCGATAGATCCCGAACCGTATATCGGAATCGAAATTGTTTGACCGGCGGCGCATCCATCGCGCTACCAATAAGTGCACCAAGAAGAGCCGCACCAACATGATCGGTGGCCGAATAACTTGGTCGAGACCCTTTGAACGCATTATCGACATATAGTGCCGAACCGTATGCTTGACCGATTGCAGCGCCGCCTGTCGTCCCTGGTGTAGATTCGTCCAATGCTTGAGCATCGATGATGACGCCGTAGCGATTGCTATCTGCTACGTCCACCACGTACTTTGCCTGCAAGCTGGCTTTCTCGGACTCACTCAGAGCCGACCAAACCTGTTCGTTGGTCCTTAGCAACTCTGCCGTCGCCCACGCGTCTGTTATACAGCACAGGAACACGATCAGTGCTGCACGCCTCATGGATTGCTCCGCCACGAATATGCGATTATTAAGCGCCTTGAGCGACTTTTAGGAGTATGGAATCCGGATGGTCGCGAGTCCAGTGCGTTCCACACGGAGATTGATCGCCCGCGTCGGGGTCTGATAGCCCTTCCCCACCTGCAACGGTGGAAGCCTCCCAACATGCCCCGTGCCACGATAACCGGCGCCCTGTGGATCATCGCGTCCGCGCTCGCCTTCATGGCCGCCAACATCGCGATCCGGCACCTGGGCGCTAAGCTGCCGCCGCTGGAGATGGCCATGTTCCGGTCTGCCGGCGGCTTGATCATGGTGCTGGTCGCGTGGCGTGCCTTCCTCCGCCTACGCCAGCTCCGGGACCCACACATCCACCTCGTCCGGGCTGTTGTGGGCGCGGTGTCGCTGATGGCTCTGGTCCACTCCTACGCCACCCTGCCCGTCGCCCTGGTCACCGCCTTCATGTACGTCCGAGCTGCGTTGGTGGTGCCTATGGCTCGCCTGTTCCTCGGCGAGCGGGTCGGCCCCGATGTGTGGGCCGCGGTCGGGCTCGGCATTGCTGGAGGCGTCGTGGCGCTCTGGCCCCGCCTCGCCGCCATCGGGACACCGGCTGCAGAGTGGGAGGTTTGGGAGGCGCTGATCCTGCCGCTTGCCGCCATCGCCGGAGCCGGGAGCCACATTTGCATGCGCCGGCTGGCCCTTACCAACCCGCCGAGCGTCGTGGTGGCCGTCTCCGCGATCCTGGTGACGGCCTTCGTTGCTGTGCCCGCATCCAGCGTGGCGATCGAGCCGCCAGCCGCCGATATCCCGCTGCTTGTCAGCATGGCCCTGCTCAGCGGCCTCGCGCAGTGGTTCACGGTCCGTGGCTACCGCTACGCCTCCCCTGCCCGGCTGGCACCGTTGTCGCTGATCGACGTGCCGATTGCCCTGGTGGCCGGCTACCTGCTGTTCGGCGAGGTGCCGGGCAGCATGCAGGCGGTCGGGTCGGGAATGATCATCGGGGCGGCGCTTTACGTGTTTCGGGCGGAGCGGTCCGATTCGCGCTAAAACTCGTCCGAGTCGGCCCCATAATTCGAGAAAATTGCGCAACATTATTATCGTATCGCACAACCTCACCCATCACCTACACATGCTGGTATGCAGCAATCTTACTGCAACTAAAAAAGTTCGCCACCCACTTGGCCACACCGGTTGCGCAACGAAATTCCCGGCAAGGCTTACGAATCAAGCACCTGACGCTCAAATTGGTTCACCCAACTCCACAGAATCGCTCATAGGTCTGGATCGCCCCAGCATCACACCCCCCACGTGGGTGGTAGTGGCGCACAAGATCGCTTTGTTACGTTCAGACGAAAGGAAAACCACAACCGTTGAATAGCCCAAACGATGACGATGCTGCCGCTCCCATGGGACATCCCAGGTCCATTCGCCGACATGGCCGTAATGGCGTCACGGCTCAATGCATTGCTCGTCATCATCGATCCAAACGATAACATCGTTTACGCCAGCCAAGATAAAAAGCGCCTATATCCGTTCATCGACTTTTCTGCGCCACTAACCTTCGAATCAATGCTGCGCTCGTCATGGAAACATGGAGCGGATAACGGAATCATCAGCCCACCAGACTTCGAGGCGCAGCTTGCTGATGCACAAATTGCCCGTCGAAGCCCTCGCCTTGAATTCACGCGCCGATTTCCAACCGAATTGATCTGCGCTCACATCCGTCTCGACAACGGGTGGAACGCCCAGTTGCGTGTCGAGCCGGATCGGGCTGGCCTTCGCCAATACTTCTCACGCGACATTCCGACCTTCGGACTGCTCGAAGCGATCCGGCAAAAGGAATCTGCCGAGCAATGCGCCGCGGCCCTCGACTGCTTGGCATTCGGCATCGCAGTCCTGGGACCTGATAGACGGATCAAGCACAAGAATACCGCCATGACCGATCTCATCAGCCGGTCCGACGGCTTGCTGGTGGACGAGTACGGGCGCCTATCAGCGCTTCACGGCGATGACACTGCGGAACTATCGCGTCTCGTGGCGCTTGCCAGCTTGGGCCGCCTCTTAGCGCCGACCGCGGCAACCAGCATTCGAGCTGCAGCAGGAAGGTCGCACATCGTGTCGGTATCGCGAGGCGGTGATTCCGTTGGATCAGCGGTCGTGATGGTCGCGCCGGCCAGTCTTGATGTCGCGGCCGTTTCCGACGTGCTGCACCGAGACTTCAAGCTAACCCCCGCGGAGGCTGAACTGGCCGCCATGATCGGCAACGGCTTCACGAACGACGACGCTGCCAAAGAACTCGGAAAAGCGCCTGGCACCGGGCGCGAGCAAGTCAAGAACATCCTGAAGAAACTGGATGTTGGGGCACTCGCCAACCGCGGTCAGACGGGCCTTGCCCGCTGGGTAGCCGTATTGGGGGCGATCACCGGAGCCGCCCGGTTTCGCGGCAAATCATGAAAAGAGGAAAGAACTGATGGATATCTTGAGCAAGGTCCAGGCGATCAACGCCATGAACCTGGAAATTCTGGTCGATGACCTCGTGCGCGGGGGCATACCAAAGGAAGAGGCTGCGGTGGCAGTTGAGCGCTATCGGTCCTTCCTAACCGCTGTGGCCGCCTACCCGACGGAAACCCTCGTCCCGTCGAAACTGGTGGACAAGGTGTGGCACGCCCACATGCTGCGCCCGCGGGTGTATTTCGAGGATTGCATGGTCGCGCTGGGCCAGATCGTGGACCACACTCCAGGAGTCTACGGCACGCCTGCCTATGAGGCCGCCTACGCCATGACGCGCAAGCTCGTCAGCTACGGCCACACGATGCCGGTAGATCCCTACGCGGATCACCCAATGGCCGGCGCCGAGTGCTTCCGCGAGCCGGGCGAAGGCGATGAATGGCCGCTGGTGCGGAGCCGCGCCAGTGCAGCCTGAATGTCGCGGTAGCCCAGGTCGCGGCCAGGCGACCTGGGCGCCTTACCACAGATCATAATGATGAGTTCGGTGATCGGGGTGTGGTTGGCGCCGCTCCCGTTCACCGGCTCAGTCACTCACTTATGGAGCGAGTGATGCGAAAGAATGTGCCCCCGAAATCGAGGGAGCGCAAGGATATGCGCGCGGCAACAGTGTGGCACAAACTAATCGGAAGTGCCGCCCACGCTTAATCGAACTCCAAGTCCACCGCCAAGTGACTGCTCGCCATCACCGATAAATGCGACACCAGCACTCTCCAGCGCGGTCTGCATCCGCTTGATCGAGAGGTCTTCCGTGTTCTTCCCGTTCTCAAAACGGGAGACGGTGTTGACGCCAACCATAGCGGCGGCTGCGAGGTCGCGGACGCTCAAGCGTAGCGCCGCTCGAGCCATCGCGCATTGGCGAGGAGTCATCATGTGGTGAAAATATCACCACAAAGGGGTAGACACAAGCCGAAGGTGGTGGTTACATAATCACCATGTGGGTTGCATAACACCACAACGACATTGCCGCCACAAATGAAAAGCGCCCAGCTGCGCGAACAGCTGGGCGCCCTATCAGCAGAGCCGCGCGAACGGCTCAACGGTCCCCACCAACCTTGGAAAGCCCATGAAGACCGACCCTCAAAATACCATGATACTCAGCGAGGTGCGCGGTGAAAGTGCACCAGGAGAGCCCCCCCAGGACACCCATGCGCTGATGGTGTCGCGCTCCCCTGCCGATGTTCTTGATCTGCAAGGGCGCTGCGCCGTGCTAGCGGAAACGGGCGGTGACGGAGCCGTCGAGGCCGGTGTAATCGGCGATATGTTCGACTGGCTGTTCGGCATCAGCGATGTAGACCCGCTGGCCGGCTACGGCGAATCGGGAGAGGAAGGTGACAGCAAACAGGCCGTCGCATCGGGTTCGAACCTGCCGTCCAATGGAGATGTCGCCGGCCGGCTGAAGCTGTTGGAAGACGCCTTCACAACCACCGTCATGACCGGCAACGGGATGATTGCTCTGGCGAAATCGCTGGGCGCCAGCCTGAAGCAGGCCGAGGCCGACCGGGATGCCTTGCGCAATGAGACGGTGAATCTGTGCGAGGTGGTCAACCGGCTTGTCAGCCAAGCCTGCGCGGCTCATGCGCGAGAGGGCGCGCTGCACGACATCCTGCGCTTCGACCCGACCGCCTTCCCCGCCATGGAAACCGCTGCGGTCGAGTGCGCCGGTAAGCTGTCCATCGATCCGGTCTCATTGCTAGAAGCTTGCGAGGCGATTGCGGCGGCGGCGCTGGGCAGCGACATGCCGGGGCTTAACTGGAAGCCCACCCACCGTCACCGGAAGGGAGGCGAGTACCGGGTTATCGCCCGTGGCGAACTGGAGAGCGACCTGACTGCCGTGGTGGTCTACGAGAGCCAGGAAGGCCGCGTGTGGGTCCACCCCGCCAGCGAGTTCGATGATGGCCGGTTCACCGCCATCTCCACCAGCACCGGGGAGGCGCACTGATGCGCACCAAGAATGGCGACCACACCGTAACCTCCAGCGGCTCCAACGTCTACTCGTCCGGCACCCGCTGGCCCTGCCCTGGCCCCTCCTCCGTCGTCCCCTCGCTGGGCATCCCATTCCGCGATGCTGCTACGCGGCTTGCTGCGCTGGTGAAGGAGCAGGACGAACTTCCCGACACGTCCGAGGCGGACGCCCGCTCGGACGAGATCACCGAGCAGTGGGAGGTGCTGGGCCGGGCGATCCTGGGTTCCATCCCTCGCACGCTCGCCGACAGCGTGGCGGTGATCGATACCGCGCTCTTTCCGGCCATCGGGCCGAACATGGATCGTGCCGCCATGACGCTGTTCCAACGGGTGCGCGGCGTGCTGGTGCAGGCGGCGCTGGATGCGGTGCACCAGGAGGCGCGTGCGAATGGTAAGTCGGCCGGCGGAAGCGGCTCCACGATGATCCCCAGCATCGGGCTGACCTTCGCTGGGGCCACCTCCCGAGCTGCCGCGCTGATCGATGCACAAATTAAACTGAAGGGTAGTGAGAACCCCGACGCCAATGCTGAGCGCGCCCGACTTTCGGCGGAATGGAGCGACTTGTTGTGCGAGATTCTCACCGCCGAGCCGGCCACCCTGGCAGATGCGGTGGCGGTGCTGGACCGGCTGCTCTGCCCACACACCGGCATCGGCGGAACCAACATCGAGGTTGAGGCGCTTACCCGACTCCGGGACCTGCTGGCGCGGCAGGTCGAACAGCAGGATGACGGCGCCGACCGCGGCCCGTTCCTCGCCGTCGTCCGCCGATGGCTGGAGCTGGAAGCGAACATTGGCGCCGAAGGCCAAGACGACGCCGACCTGATCGACTCGAGCAACGAGTCTTTCCGGCTGGCCCGCCAGATCGCGGCCTACAACGGGAACCCGACGCTGGCCATGGCCGCCAAGGCGGTCTTGCTCTGGGCCGGGCACCCAGTGGCCTGCCACCCGGACAGCAAGCCCGGCACCCTGCCCTTCCCGCCCCCGGTGTCGGCTGCCCAGAAGGAGGAGGACGCGCTGGTCTTCGGGCTGGTCGCCGATGCGCTGCGGGCGGTGCCGGAGTTGAAGGCGCTGCTGACCGGCGAAGCGGCCGTTGCGAACGAGGCGGACGACTTCGGCGCAGCCATTGCCAGCCTCGCCGACCGGGCCATCCCTCACACTGCGCCTACGGTCCCCACCGCCATCACCGATGCTATGGTGGAGGCGGGCGCCAACGCCGCCGGCTGCTCCCCCGACGCCTTCCGGGCCGGGTTCGCGGCGGCGCTCAAGATGATGGAGGCTGCGTGATGTCCATCCTGCAGTTCTACACGGATCGGGGCGCGCCGCGCCCCGTCCACACCGAGATCCGCGTCGAGCGCTTGACCCTGCGCGCTGCCGCGGATTGGCAACAGGACATCGCCGCGGAGTGCCGGCGCCGCCGGACCCTCAGCGCTGACCTGTTCGACTGGTTGGAACGGCGCGGCCTGTTCGACCGCTGCACGGTGCTGGCCGCCATGGAGGCCGAGACGCCGCTGCTGTTCCGCCGGATCGGTGTGCCGACGGTGAAGGTTCTCGGCATGGGCTGGAGCCGGTCCATGATCGGCCAGCCCGAGGCCGCCGATCCGCATGCCGATTACGCCCATCGGATCGGGCTAGAGTATGCCGAGGCCATCGGCGCGGGCGAGGCCCTGTTCAACCGGATTGCTGTGGCCGGTGTGGGGCGGCCCTTCGTCTACACCCAAGCGCTGTTCGGGTGGGAGGATCGTGGGCGGCGGGCCGTGCTGTCGGCCATCGATGTGCAGACGCTGCATTGACCTGACGGCGGCCTCGTTCACCAGGAGGGGCCGCCGCAGATACCGAGATCCATATAGACGGCGTGGCGGCCCCACCGCATGAGGTGCAACGGGAGCCGACCGACGTCGCTCTGGTAATAGAGGATGCCGGGCCGCTCCTCCAGCCGGCGCCGGCCACCGCCCCGCCCGCTCCACACCGGCACCGTTTCCGGATCGACCAGCCCAACCACCCACTTTGGGTTCCAGCGGGCCAGGGCGACCAGCCGCACCAGTTCGCCCAGCCGGTGAAACAGCCCGGCGCCGCGCCAGTCCGGCCGGGTCCAGCCAGCCACGATCCAGGCCACCGACCCGCGGGTGTCGTGGGCGGCCTCGCTGGCGACGAAGGCCCATTCGTCCGCCGGCGCGTCGCCGGGAACGTGCAGCGCCGACAGGTCCGCCAGCCGAGCGCCGAAGCTGGACGCGGTGCAGTCGACCAGCACCACGGCGTGGGTGGCGACCACCTCCCCTTCCCCGTCGACCAGCCCAAGCCAGAAGGCCGGAGCGCTGGACGGCTTGGGCAGCAGGGGGAACCAGCTCTCGCGGTGCCGTGCGTTCAGTGCCTGCAGGTCCTGCCAGGACTCGCACAGGATCGGCGTCACGCCGCGGGCGACCAGCTCGGCGCACAGGCGGTCACGCGCGGCGCCCAGCGCCGGGGCGAGCGGGCCGGTGCCCAGGTTCAGGGTTTCGACGAGACGGAAGTCGGGCGCGACGGTGCGCGCCGGGAACATGGCGTTCACGGTTGGTATCCTTTGATTGAACATAGGGGTTGGGTAGTCAGACCGACGATCTGCAGACATCAGTTCGCAGGATCGATGCGGTTGCGCACCTCGCCATAACAGACACAGGCGCGAGGCCAGCGCCTACATCGAGGTATTTCCGATAGCCTCTTGGAACGGGCGAGATAAACGTCTCAACGTCCGCTTGTCGTCTCTTCCATGGAGGACGAAATGGACGTCGCTAATTTGATACGATTTGTCCTGACACACATTCCTTTGATCACCTTTCTACTGGCGATCATCATTCCCACCCTCAGCCGATCTGATCGGACCCCGGAAGGCTATCTGTCCTGGCTGCTGCTGTTGGCCGTTGGAGTCGATGCTCTCTGGGCCGGGCTGTTCCATGTGTTCGCTCCCGAGCGCGCCGCGGCGTTCATCGGGTGGACGACAAGCCCGTTTCAGTTCGAGATCGGCGTCGCCGACATAGCGCTGGGGGTCATGGGAGTGCTCGCCTTCCGCAGATCACTCGACTTCAAGGCGGCGGTCGTGACCTACGCATCGCTGTTCTACATCGGCGTGGCGTACGGCCACTTTCATCAGATTTGGGTTGCAGGAAACTATGCGCCTGGGAACGCTGGCATTCTTCTCGTTCTCACCTGCATCCGGCCGTTCCTCTTGATCCTGCTCCTCATCGCGGCTCAACGGAAGGCAGCCCCGGCGTTGGCGCTTGGGAGGTAGGAAGTAGCTGGCGGAGCGCTGCTTCGTCGCGCTTCCGAGGTACGCAATCGCGCAGCGCGCCGTAGACCAGCCCGGCCATGCAGAGCAGGTCGGCGAGCAGGCCGAAGGTCGAGCCGGTCAGCAGGTCGTGCGCGCCCCAGCAGGCGCCGGCGAGAAGGAACAGGCCGCGCAGCAGGAAGGCGGACCGGCACCAGCGAGCTGCGGTGCCGAGGACCATCCCGGTCGCCGCGCATACCGATGGCCTGCCCGCCCAGGTCGACGCGGCCAGCACCGCCAGCAGGGGCACCGTGGCGGCGTAGAGCGCCCGGCACCAGATCGGTCGGTCATCGGGCCAGGCGGTGGCGACCTGCAGGATGGACAACCCGGACATGGCGGCACCGGTCGCGGCACCGATCAGCAGGTAATGCAGCGCGAAGGCCGCGGCGGAGGCACCCTGTCCGGCCAGCAGAGCACGCCGACCGGACAGCCAGGGCCAGAGGGCCACCAGGATGAACCCGGCGGCCCCGGTGAGGTCGGAGAGGTGAGGAACGGTCACGACGAGTCCCTCACTTCCGGAGCAGCTTGTCCTTCGCCGCGGACCCGGCGCTGGAGCCGACCCAGTAGGACACCACCGCCGACGCCATGGTGGTCAGAGCGCCGAGCATCAGCGTGGCGTTCTGGTCGATCGCGCCGGCCGGCTGGCTCAGCACTCGGTACAGTACGACGCCGAACGTCACCAGGACGATGGCCGACACGACCGGCGCGCCCCAGGAGATTCGGCTACCGGCTTGGGCAAGCTGGACGGTCTGGGCGCGGGCGTCGGCCCGGTCCTCGTTGTCCAGCCGCAGCAGCGCCACGACCTGATCGCCCTGCTGGCGGTACAGCTCGGCCAGCTTCGCCGGATCGGTCTGCACCGCGGCAACGGCGCGCTCGGCGTCCGCCAGGGTGGTGATCGGCAGGCCGGTCACGGCGGAGACGACGGACACCGCGGCCTCGCCGACCTTCTGGGCGGTCTCGCCGGTGCCGAGCGCAGCCCTGGCGACCTCGGGCAGCAGCACCGGGACCAGAGCGGTGAGGATCGGGATGAGCAGTGGCAGCATGATGGGTGCCCCTCCTTCGGGCATGAAAAAAGCCGCCTCGGCGGGGCCGGGCGGCTGGTGAAAGGATACGATAAAACTCAGCATGGATTTCCCAAACGGATAAGTCCGAAACCCCACATTTCCGGTGGGGCGTATCCCATTTAAACAGAAGTAAACAAGAGGGCTTTAGATTACGTTCTCTTCCGATTGAGAGGTGTTGGCGTCATGACCGTTACCTTAACGATTCAAGATTATTCAATACTTGTCATAGAGCCGCATACGCAAGTATGCGATGCCCTTCGCATTATCTTAAATAGCTGGGGATTTCGAGTTCTTGCAGTTAACTCGATCAGATCGGCAGAATGTCAGATGCTATCAAATAACTTCACTCCGAATTTGATCATTGTCGATCTTCCCCTACCATACATTGAAAACGAACTTAGCTTTATTGATGATGTCTCAAAATTCTTGACGCAATCCGATCTTGTCGTGCCGGTGATCGCAATGACTGGGAATTCTGATGACCATTGCCGAACTGCTGTGGAGCAAATGGGATGGACGTATTTGTTAAAGCCATTCCCTGCCAGCGCAATATTCTCTGCGCTGACGGCTATTTCTTACTGGCGCGTGCACTGAATTGATGTTCAGTCCCGTGCGTATTTTCTCTATCGCGTTTGAGGAGGAAATTATGAACATGGAGACCTTCGCAGAATTCCTGGGCACCCAACTGGCCGAACGGCTGGAGAGGTTCAGGGTCGGTTGCCCCACATCCACACGCTTTCACCGGAGGTGGGCTTATGCCTAAGCTCCAGTACAGTAGCCTGACCGCCGTCCGGGGCTACCTGTCCCAGGACCAGATCCTGCTCCTACTGACGGCTGATCCTGATACCGGTGATGTCTGTGTGGCGGAGCCGGGCGGTTCTCTGGAATGGCTAATTGCTGAGTGCTACGACCTAGGGCTGATCGAGCCCGGAGATGGGCCGGGGAAATGGCGTCTCAGCGGTGACGGGTGGGATGCCTGGAACGCGCTGCTGGATTGATGGCGGACATCCCGCCGGCGGTCGGTTCAGCTCGTCCGCTGGTGCCGATTCACCCCTCGCTCAGGAGGCCGGCTCTGTCCGTCTGGACAGCAGGGCGGTGATCACCGGGACCAGCGCGGACAATGAATAAGGCTTGCGCAGGACCACCAGCCGTCCCGGCTCCTCGGCAGGAATATGCTCGCTGAACCCGGTGGTGACGACGACCGGCAGGCCTGGGCGCCGCTGTCGGATGATCCGGATCAGCGCCTCGCCGTTCATCACCGGCATGCGCATGTCGGTCAGCAGGAGGTCAGCCGGATCGGCGGCGTCAGCCTCGACGGCTGCCAGCCCGTTGTGCGTGACGGTGACCCGGAGCCCTTCGGACTCAAGAACCTCGGCCACCACCATGGCAACCAGATCCTCGTCATCGGCCAGCAGAACATGAGGGGGTTCGCGCATCTGTCACCCACATCAACGAGTATATGACTGCCATCTCTATCCAGATAACAACTCATGCACAGCAGCAAGATTGCAGGCTGTTCGTAGCGAAGGCGTCGCCTCGGCCGGCAAGGTGATGCCTGAGGCGGTGGTCGCTGTCCCGCAAGTCGCACATGGGGGACTCCGGAAAAGGAAAAGCCGCCGGGCGGGTGCCGGGCGGCGGGAATGGGTTCAGCAGTGAGTGATTGTTGCTTGAGCGGCTCCTATCAGCGGTGCCGCTGTGACCTCGCCGGCCCCGGAGCGAGACCCCCGTTTCATGTGATTTCTATCACATGTTTTTCGGCTCCAATTCCGCGACGCTACATACCCGAGAATGCAACGTGTTGCGGTGAGCTGCCATGTCATCGAAGAAGCTGAGGAACTTGATGGTCGCCGGCAAGCGCACCAGCATGCGGCTGGAGCCGGCCTTCTGGGATGCCCTGGAGGAGATCGCGCAGAGGGAAGACCTGACGGTGAGCAGGCTGTGCACGCGCCTCGCCGAGCGCGTGGAGGCGCTGGACGTAGACAGCTTGTCGAGCGCCGTGCGGGTCTACGTGATGGAGTATTTCAGGTCGGCGACGCCGTCGCAGGAAGTAGCTCTCTGCGAAATGCCCATTGCGGCAGAGTGACGGGCCGGGAGACGAGTTAGGGCTGGTCAGGCAGAAAGGTCGGTCAGGCTGTTGATCTTCTCGGCAAACCAGCCGGCCAAGCACCGCTTCGAGCAGAAGGAGGCTTCGGCCTGGACGTTGCGGATCGGCAGGCCGTCCAGCAGATCGACCGAGGCCGATCCGGTCAGCTTCTCCAGATCGTGGTCGTGGTAGCCGATGTCGGCGGAGAGCGTCACGGGGAGTTCGCCGTCAGCGATCATTATGGCGCGGCCCGGCGACTCCGCCTTCATGGCGGTGACGTTCAGCGCGTAGAATTTGCCATCCAGAGGCTTGCGGCAGTGGTGGCAGGTCATGGTGGGGCGTCCTTGTCGGGCGGGCGGCGCAGACGGGTGATGACGCGCCGCCCGGCGTTGCGTGGCGGGTTGCCGCTATACGAGACGATCGCCGAACCCGGAATAGAAGCGATTACCCGGACCTCATATACCATGGCGGAGTTCCTCTTCTTCAAGTCGTACAGGACGTCGCCGGGCTTGATTGTGGAGAATGCGACCATGCTGTTCCTTCGTTCATGCGCCCGTTCACCCCCCATCCCCCGGAGCGCCACGAAGAAATGGCGGGGGCTGGGCGGCTGGCGGGTAAAACCTCGGTGCTGTAGGCTCTGGTCAGTCTGCGAAGACGTTTCGGACGTTGGGTGGCGGGGGAGCCTCGGCTCATCACGCACACGTCGCGGACAGTGACCGCTGTGTGGACCGGACAACACGGGCCGGCGTCGGCCCATCTTCGGGTGGGGCGACCGAACGTAGGGGGTGACGTACCTACCCGGCGGTCACGCCCTCAATCCAACTCGTCCCCTGGGATGTCCGGCAGGTCCACCGTCTGGCCGGCGAGCGCGTGCGAGCTGTCGCCACAGAACTCGATCCGGCCCGATCGGATGGAGTGGTGACCGGGCAACGGGGAGGATAGCAAGCGGGAATTTGCCAGCCTGGAGTCAAACCACAATATGTCAGCAAAACTCCGAATGCTCCCTATAAGAGGCCCGTGGTACCAAACCCCTGATCTGAAGATGGGCAGCGTAATCGTAAGATATTGGGCTTCCCGTAGGAACCTCTATCCAAGCCTTTTCCTTGTGTGAGAAGTCTTTTATTTTTGTCGAAGTCCAGCCAGAGAAGTAATCTCTTACGAGAGTCGCAACTTGGCGCTCTTCCTCAGACAATATAGAAAGGCCAGCGACCCTACTCGATCTGACAATCTCACCAGAGCATTCACCAGCTTCCCACGGCTCAATGATAAGAACACCCATTTCGGCAAGGGAAGAAAATATTGTTCCATATTTATCTGGAACCGGGCCGTAAGGTATTCGTGCATATCGAAGGCCAGTAATGGAGCGCCCATGTTTGAAGAATGACAAGAAGTCAGTATAGAACATAAGCTTGTTCAATTTTGTCTTGAACTCTCCAGCATCAGCGATGAAAGAAACCAGACCGGCAGTCTTTTCAACGCTAAACAACCGGCAGCCGTTTAGGGCGCTTGGCCGAGGAGAGCTGGCCACAGTCATAAGCATTTGCCGCGCGCGCTGTATCGTTAAAGGCACGCTTAGCTTATCAAGTATGAACGCTTTCTTGGCATCCGAAATAGCTCCTGGATTGGCCTCCAAAGCCTGGGCCAACCCATCAACCTCCATCAGCCTAGCAAGCGCTTTATTATGTGCATCGGATTGAAGCGCACCATTCTCATACCGACCGAGGGTAGCCTCCCCCCAACCGAGCAATCTTGAGACTTCGGGCTGAGTTAAATCGTACTCTTTTCGCCAATCACGTATTGCGTTTGGCGTAACCATACCTTTTATTTCACGATAAGCGGCATAGGCGTCTAGCTTCCAGTCTTCATCATTCGAGTTCTCGAACTCTGCATGACAGTTCGCGCAGACCCGGAATGTGCGATACACATTCATGTCCAAGTCACGAATAGATACGGTTTCAGGGCGGCTGACCCTTGAGACGAAGCCAGCCTTGCCGCATGATGGACATGCAGCATCAGCTAAGAATTCGGCTTTCATTTCAGCTCACTCCATCTAACGGCGGGGTAGATTAGGCTGTTGCATCTGCCTTTCCGCAGGATGGAAAGACAAACACTCAGCTATCGGCAGTCCCGTCGATGCGTCGAGCTTGAGCTTAACGTACAGGTTATAGCCCTCGTACTCGCGCATAAACTTCCACACCTCACCTGCAGGCCGGTTTGGGTCGTCGTCTAACTCCGGGCCTGCAGAGTAGTTCTGCACGCGCAGGGTTTTTAGAGCATCGACAACGTCGGCATTCGTGAATCCAGTATCCATTAGAAAGGCGTCATTCTTTTTGGTTTTCCACACATGCACACCATGGGATGCCACAGCCTGCACGAAGCGCCTTAGAAACGCCTGGACCTCAGCGTCGGTTGCCAACTTCTTCGCCCTCTAAGGTACACATCAATTGATGGGTTAGCAAGAGCCAAAAGGAGAGCTCTGCACGAATGACACCCACTGGCGATTGCATAAATGCCATGCGCAACAGGGTTAGGCCAACAGATTTCCGCATCCACAACCAGGCTTGCTAGCTTTGCTAGCCCTAACACAAGCGCAACAAGGCGAAAAGTTCACAAGGCTGCACTACCGCGCCATTTTCGGTCTCACTCTCAAAAATAATGCATATGCGTTCGCAAGAGCGCTCTTATAGCCCCCTCCCGCTGCACTCTGCTTTCTGAGTTCGCCACCCTCAAACCAGCCCCAGCGCAATCGCCGTCCGCATGTCCACCAGCCCGGTGACCGGCAGCCGGTGAACAGCCTGGACCTGCTCGACCGCGTTGGCCGTCCGCCGCCCGAAGTCGCCATCCTCCACGATGGACGGGAAGCCGCAGCGCTGGAGCGCCCGCTGCAACGCGGCCACGTCAGGCCCGACGTCCCCGATCCCGAGCACGCCGTCACCCGCGGCGCCGCGGACCCGCTGATAGGCGGCGGCGAGCTTCTCGTCGTAGGCGTTCGCGGCGAAGGCTGTCCCGTTGTACCCGCGGGCGAAGTCGCTCCAGCGCTTGCCGCGCAGGGCCGGCAGCAGCCCGCGTGCCACGACGAAGGCATTGAAGGCGGCGAGCTGGGCGACGGCGCTGTCCGCCATCGCCCGCACGAAGCTCTCGACATCGCCGAAACCGCAGAGGGCGTGGTTGCTGCCCAGGATCTGCGGCATCCCCCAGGACGCCGCTTTCAGGGCGACCACCGGCCCGATGGCCCGATGCTGGCAGGCCCGGTTGAGTCGGTCGTATTCGCCGGCCGCCGTGCTGGAGTAGAGGCCACGGTCCCAGCTTCGTTCCGCCAGACCAGGCACGGTCACCCCGCCGTTGAGGCGATAGGCGATGTGGGCCTCGAACAGGATCGGCATGCGGCCGTCGGGCCGGTAGGCGCTGCGGCCGCCGGTCTCCACGATCAGGACGGCGCGATAGGCCGCCTCCTCGACGCCGAGGGCAGCGGCAGCGGTGGCGATGTCGGTGGGACCAAGCGGGCGCGCGGCGCCGACTACGGAGGGCAGGCGCACGGCTTCGGCCGCGCCGGAGGGCGTGGTGGTCATGGGTTACTTCCTCATTGGAATTGTTTTAAAAAGCCGTCGCGTTTAGGGTCGCGCGATCTGCCTTCCACGGCAGAATTAGCTGAACCTTGGCGGCTCTCTGGGGCCGCCATTCTTTTTGCCGGTGCGCCAATCCCCGACAGAGGGGAGGTTCAGCGGGTCGCAGCGTTCGCGCCCAGCCGCAGGTGGCCTGTGCTCATCCCCTGGCGCGCGACGATGAGCTGGTGCGCCAGCAGCAGGCGGGCGGCGGCCTCGTCCCCGCCGCAATCGGCCAGGGCCTTGTCGGCGACCTGCTGGGCGTCGTGCTGCCCCGGATCGTTCAGCTTTTCCATGGCCGCTCTCCGGGCACCTGCCGCGACCCGGGCTTCGTGCCGGCCGGCGCGCCCCGGGCTTCTGCCTCAGCGACCGCGGCCTCCTCGACCAGTCGCTGGTTCGTCGCCATGAGGTTCTCGTTCTCCTGCTGGACCCGAACCAGCGCGGTCCGGGCCTCGTCCCGCTCGGTCCGCGTGGTGGCAAGCCGCTCCTCGGTCATACCGATGCGGGCTTCGAGCTGGCCGCGCACCTTCACGGCCTCGTTTCGCTCGTGGGCCATGTCAGCGATGTTGGCCTGGAACTGCACCACCTGCGCTCGGAGGTCGGCGATCTGCTGGCGGAGGTCGGCGCGGATCTCCGCCTCCATCTTCGCGGCCCGGTCCTGCCGCCCGAAGGACACCAACAGCCGCCACGCGACGAGGCTGCCGCCGACCCCGGCGGCGATCTGCGAATAGATGTTGGATAGGACACCGCCATCAGCGGCGGATGATGGATCGGGCATGGGACCTCCTGCGGCCGGCGCCGAGGCGCGGGCATGAAAAAGGCGCCTCGCGGGCGCCGGTCGGTGGACAGGGTTGGGAGTCTTGTCGCGGGCGATCAGGCCCGGAGGTGGGTGCAGGCTTGGTAGACCTGGACGGGCGATTCGGCGGCTTTGACAGCCTCCACCGCGGCGCGGCGCTTGCCCTCCAGGTCGGCGTTGACCGCGGTCCAGGCCGTTGCCGTGGCGCCGACCAGGGCGGCCACTTCGTCCAGGCTGGAGCCGGTGGCGATCGCTTCGGCGGACAGGTAAGGGAACGGGCCGCTGTCGCCAGCCGCATGCCGCGCAGCCTCGTCCTGCTTTTCCAAATAGGTCGCCGACTGCCCGACCGTCACGGTGATGTGGTCCGCGCGCAGCTCGCCGACGCGGGCGTTGATCAGGTCCACCGCGGCGGCCTTCAGCTCGGCGAGCGGCACCACCGGGGCGGCGGGCGGTTCCGGGATCACCTCGCGCTCGGCGACCAGGTTGCCCTCCGCGTCGAAGTCCCGAACGATGATCGGCTCGGCCGGCGGCAAGGCGGCGACGGCGAGCGCCCGAACCTCGGCATTCTCGGCCAGCACCGCCTCGATCTCCTCCGGCTCGGCGGCGAAAACGTCAAGCGGTGCGTCCGGGCAGCTCGGCCCGTAGATGGCGGGCGCCAGTTCGTCCCCGGTTTCCGCGTCCAGCACCGCCGGATGAATCTCGACCAAGGCCCAGCGGAGGAGGTAGCGACCGCCCTTATAGCTGTCGATAATGTTGTGCATCACAGGATCTCCTTCGAGCCTTCCCAGACCAACCGCTTCCCCGTGACGCCGATGGCCTGAAGGCGAGCGGTCTGGGATGCGGTATCAACAACCCACGCCAGATCCATCGTGCTCGTCGTCTCGTCTGGGGTGCCGATCTGCTGACTGCTGATGAGGGTAATGTTCCCGCCGGCCGCGCGCCGGAACGCGCCGCGCACCTCATAGGTCGCTCCTTCGCCCGCCGGGTTGTTGTATTCGGTGACCTTCACCAGAGCGCGGACGACGCGTCGCTGCCCCTCCTCCACGAAGACATGCGACCCCGGCAGCACCACGGCCGCACTGTCGAGGGTCACGCCATAGATTTCTGGCGGGCGGTTCGAGCCAGGACGGGTGACGCCACCCACAGCGATGGCCTCCTTGCCGCCGGTGGCGTCACAGACGATGCCGACCTCGGCAGCCGTGCCGATCAGCAGCACGCCGCCGCACAGGCTGACCGACCGGATGGTGTCGGAGGTGGTGGCGGCAAGCGCCACCTCGTCCAGGTACGACACAGGGCGCAGGCCAGAAAAGATGGTCACACCATCGCCGGTTCCCGCCGCCAAACGCCCGGTCAGGGGGCAGCGGGATAGTGCAGTTATGCCATTGCTCGTCCCGCCCAGCAGGCACTTGGCGCCATCCGCGATTAGCGGGCGCTCGTCCTCATACATGCGGCGGAATTGGACAGGAGATGGGGCGCCGGCCCCAGCGCGGAACATGGCGATGGACGAGTTGGCGTTGGCGGCCAGGGATCGGGCGTTGCCGATTGTCAGCGTGGCCGCGCTATTGGCGAGGGACCCAACGGAGGCCGCCGAACCGGTGGCAACCAGCACGCCATTAACCCAGGCTTCCAGCAGTGTCCCGCGGCGGCAAAACATCAGCAGCACCCAGCCCAAGCCTTGCAAGGACGACGGCAGCACAACGGACGCGTTGTACGATCCATCGCTGACCCAGAAGCGTGGCACTTGTGGAGAGCCGCCAATGTTGTCACACCGCCAGTGTGCGCCGCTGGCAGCCGACCTGTCGAAGAGGACGTTCCAATTCGAGGTGTTGTTCACCCAACAGCCGACCCAAAAATCACCGGTAAAGTCCAGGTCGGCGCTGTAAGGCTGGAGCAGGCAGTTGGACCCGGTAAAGCCGGACCACGCCACCATGTCCGCGCCGGGCGCCACAGGATTGCGCTGGAGCGTACCGTTCGGAATCAGACCCTTGCCCTTGTAGCTGTGATCTGCCACGGCGAGCCGGATCGACACGGCGTCCAGCGTCCCTGTGAAAGACCCGGAAGCATAGAAATCGACGGTCGCGGCAGAAGGCGGGGCAGTCAAATACTGTGTGTAGGTGCCATTCGTGGAGACGGCCACGCCAACGGTCTGTGTCGCCCCTGAGATAGTGGGAGTAAGGGACCCAGCACTCACCCCCGCCACAGTGAAAGTGATGGCGTAGAGCACCCCTGCAGTGAAAGGGACTGGCTCGGAAATCGAGCCAGCGGTACCGGACGTCTTGGTGGCAACGCCACCGCCGATAGCCCACCCGGCGCCCTTGCTCCATACGGTGTCGGTGTCGAAGCCACCGTTGGTCGCGAGTTCAACCGATCCCGTGAGTGCACCCGCTGCCGCGTCGCAGAGTGCGGCGAGCCGGATGTCCCCCGGCAGCCACCCAGTGGCCCAGGTAATCGTCGTAAAGGCGACCATGCCGTTGGACGGGTTCCCCGGATCTTCCTGTAAAAAAGTCAAGCCCGGATGGGAAAACCCACCGTCATTGCCGCCGAAAGCGTTGCCGGCGATCCGCTTGGCCCCGCCGTAGGAGATCAAGGGCCACTCATTGCTGCCACCAACCCGGTTGTACGCCTTGCTTGCCCAGGCTGTGTAGCTGATGGTCTGGTAGGGCACAGGCCCTGTGTACACTGAGTGCCCTGCGGCATCGGCCAGCCACAGCTGTCCGTCCCGCCGCAACTGTACACCCGCCAAGCCCTGCGCCGCCGGGATGTGCACCACCAGCCCATTGGGGTGGATCACGCTCGCGCCAGCCGGCGTCGTCACGACGACTGTCGGGATCGGCATGCCGGTTGGGTCGAGTGGCGCGAAAGGCAGCACCTCCGCGTGCACACCTGTGATCTGCGTCGAAATGAGAGCCGCCGCCGCGAAGACCGCCCCCTCCTGGATCACAGTGTTCCGCTGCGCGAAGGTCCCCAGCCGGCGGCGACGGCCCGAGTTGTCGTACCGCTCGCACCAGTCGCCGGTAAGGCTGACAACGTGCAAACCCATGCCGGTTCCGAAATAAATGTAGCTGTTGCGCGCGAAGACGCTGGTAATCGGCGCGGAGGAGCCGCACAGAACGAGGCCGTTGCCAGTCGGATTTGACGCTCTCCAGAGGCGGGGAACGCCAGTGACCGGGTCGAGGTCCAGCGCATCGTGCAGATACCACTGCTCCTTGAGCGCAGAGATTGCCACCACTGCGGGAACGTCGCGCTTGACCCCGCTGTACGTGCCCAGCGCCTCGGACCAGTAGGACAGGTGCGAGCCCCGCCCCGGTTCGTTCCAGCGCGACCCGTCCGGCAAGCGGTCATCCAGCCTCGTGTCGTAGACATGGACCTGTGCGACCGCACTGGACGATAAAAGCACCTTGTCCACCATCGGGAAGGCGAGCGCGGAGGTGCTGCCCTGCGTGATCTGCGCCACCAGCGCCTGACACAGTTGCAGGATGGTCGCCACCGATGCCTGAGCGGCGAGGAAATTGGCCTGCGACAGGTAACCCGCCATGTCGTCCAGGCCCTGGGCGACCAGCGCCAATGCCCGCGGGAAGTTGGCCTCCATGCCGCCGGGGCCGTCGAGACCTCCGGGGTTGGTGTTGCTGTTGTAGGTGTCGCCGTTGATGGCGCGCAGGTCGCTCTGCGTCGTCATGTGGTGATCTCCTCAAGCGAGGTGGTGCTGCTGGTGTAGGAGGAGGCAAACCAGCGGTTGACGTGTTCGCCTCGCCGCTGGAAAAGGCCGCCGTAGCGGAAGCAGGCCGCCGGATCGTCGGCGTTGGGGAGCCAGACCACCGGCTTCGAGTAGTCCACCCGCCGGGCCAAGTCGAACAGGCTGTCGCGGATCTGCCGACCGTTGACCTGCCGGGGGATGGTCACGGTGCGATACCCGGTCCCCGGCTCGACCGACACCCCGCCGCCGGGAAAGCGCGTCACCTCGTCGGTCGAGACGTAGCCGTCCTCGGCATCCAGAGAGCGCCAGAACTGTAGGCTGTCGGAAATCCAGCCATAGCCCAGGCTGTAGGCGTCTGCGTCGGTTCCGTCCGGCTGGTAGGCGGCCCCGTAGAAGGTCCACCGGGCACTACCGACCCGGCAGAAGGGAAAGGTGACGTGGATATTCGTCGGGTAGAGCTGGTAGTCCTCATCGGGCAAGTCGCCCCGGTAAAGGTTGCTGTCGCCCCACCGGAGTTGCCGCCAGTCGAGCAGGGACGGCACGACCGCCCGGTCCCGGCCCGTCGTTGTGGAGCGCGTGTCGAACAGCAGCCCCGTGAACGCGGTCGAGGCGAACAGTTCCAGCCGGTACCGGGCGGCCTGCCGGAAGTTGGTGCGGAACCAGCCCGCATAGGTGCAGGCGTAGCGCTCAGGGAACACCGCGTTGATCACCACCGGGTTCACGGCGGTCCCGAGCCGGGTCGACACCGCCGCGGTCAGCAGGGGCAGCGACTGGCAGGATACGAGCGGCGAGTTCGGCGACCAATCGGCATTGCTGGTCAGCGTCGCAGCCGGCCAGCGGTTGCGATCTGCGAGAAGGCCATAGCCCATCGGCTACTCCCGGACGACGAGGGTGGGAATTTTGGAGCGGGCGTTGTTGATCCGCCCGATGACCGTGACGAGACGCCCGGTCTCATAGCCGGCGAGGTCATCGAAGACCTGAAGCACGGCCCGCCGGTCGGTGCCGGGGGCGCCGTCCTGGGCGACCAAGTCGTAGACGCGCCGGACCTTCTTCAGCTCCGACAGGAATTCCGCCTGCTCGGCCACCGCCTGGGTGCGGTCCCACAGCAGGGTTTCGACCGTGGGAGACCGCGCGCCGGGATATGCCGCTGCGGTCGCTGCGTCAGTGTCGGTCACCTCGCGCCACAGCGCCTTGTGCAGCTTCACGTCCTCGTCCAGGGCGTCGGCGACGATGGTTTGGGTGACCTTCGGAATCCCGGCGTAGCGCAAGGTCACGGTCTTCGCCGGCAAGCCCCGGCTGTCGGTGCTGCGCGGCGTCAGACCGGGGGTGTTGACCCCGCGTCGGTATGTCCGGGCAGCGGGCGCCGTGGGAGCGAGCAACCGGCCAACGGTCAACATGTCATCGGCGGTCACGATCCAGTAGCCGCGCGCCAGCGAGCAGAGCAGCTTGTCCAACGCCTCGCGCAGGGTCGGGCTGGAGCCGGTCGGGATCGCGTAGCCGATCTCGCGCGGCGTGGCGTCCAGCACCGCTACAGATGCGGCGTCCATTCTGGCGAGAGGCACCTTGCCGGCAACGGTCACTGCCAGGTGCTGGGCCATCTCGCCGACGTACCGTCGCCAGACGCCGCCGGTCTTGTCGCCCTTCACCTCGCAGAGGATCTCCGGCGGTCGGCTGGCCGTGACGATGATCCCGGTTGCTGGGTCCGCCTTGAACTCGTTGCTGGCTGGCGTTCCGGTGGTTCGCGGGATCATCCGAAAGCCGCGATCCCACAGCGTCGGCACGCCATCAATGGGGTGCCCGCCGTTGACGCTCCAGGTGTAGAGCCCGCCGATGATTCCGAGATAGGTCGGCTCCATGTAGCAGTGGCCGAAGGCCCGCTCCTTCGTCCGGTCGGCGAGGGACTCGCCGTCCCCGGTGCTGTATTTTTCCGTCAGAAGGGGGTCGTCAAAGTCGGCCTCCCGCCCGCGGACGGACAGGTTGATGGTGCTGCGCTTGCTGTCCGGGTCCGGCATTTCCATGGTGACACGCGCCACCACCTGGGCGGTGGCGTAGGGTGCCCCCACCTCGATGACTTTCTCGACCAGCGGCCAGCCGGCCAGGGCGTAGTCGGTCAGCAAGGGGTTGAGCGGGCGGGCCGGCAGCGTGACGGTGATCCAGGCGTCGGCAGTCGCGTCGTAGACCCGGGCCTGCCGACCGCCCTGCCAATCACGGGCGTTGTCCAACTCGACTGACCCGAAGGAAACCAACGTGGCCCCCATCGTCTCCCCCAGGCTGGCAATCGACAGCGACACGTCGGAGGGCTTTCCCACCAGCGGCAGCCAGGGCAGCGAGGCCGGGGTATCGCCGGGGCCCGACCGGTAGCCCGGCTTGGTGGCGAGGTGCCAGCGGTGAATGTGGCCGGACGCCAGATGGTAGGCGTCCAGCTCGATCAGGTGGATTGTCGTCATCAGCCTTGCCTCCCGCTGACCTTCTGAGCGGTGGTTTCAGTGGCATCCGCCACGCGGTCGAGCAGCCTCGCCATCTCCTGCGCGATGGCCGCTCGCTGCTCCTGGTCCATGCCCTCGTTGCGCTCCAGCCGGCGCTCCAGCCGCTCAATGGCCTGCCGAAGCAAGCGAAGCTCGGCAACGGCGCGGTCGTCCGACCCCGAGCGGCTCGGCGCCGGAGCGTAGTCCTGCCGCCGGATCGGCGTGACGTTGGGCGCCCAGAGGTCATTGGCCGGCGGGGCGATGCCCCCAGCCTCGTACCCCACGCGCTCCCACCCCGGCAGGGCGTGGTGCTGGTTGATGTAATCGATGGTCGGCTTGCCCCCGATCGCGGCGGTGGCCGAAGCGGTTAGGATGCCCTCCAGCCCGGCCAGCCAGATCGGCATGCCGCCCGGCCCGCGGGCAACCACGCTGTCCCGGCCAGGGATGCCGTTGGCGACAATCCCGCCGTTTTCGAAGCCGGGCACGACGCCGCCCCGCTCGAAAGCCACCCAGCTCCGTGGGTCGCTGGTGGGCCGGGTCCTGACCATGAGGCCGTCGCCGTCCACCGCCCGCTCCAGCAGCTTCTGCATGCCGGCGGCGGATGTGTTGATGCCGGCAGAGGACTCCTTGATGGAGGCCAGGATGCCCGACATCTTGTCGTCAATGCTGCGGCTGATCTGCACCGTCTCCGTCGTCTCCACCGACTGCGTGACCGTACGCGTAACCGTGCCGCCGGGGACCAGCACGGCGCCCGTCGCCGGGTCGATCTGCTGGCCGATGGTCCTCTGAACGCTCCCTGGCAGGATGATCGCCGCCTGTTCCGCCGCCGTCAGTGGACGGCCAAGCTGCTGCTCGACCGAGCGGATGACCGTGGCCGCCGTGACCAGCCCGGCCCTTTCCTCCCACGTCAGGTCGCGGCCAAGCTGCTGGGTGACCAGCCGCTCGACAGCACCGCCCACCACGAGCGCGGCGATCTCCGGTGCCGACAAGTCGCGGGCGAGGTGCTGGTCGATGGAGCGGGTCACCGACCCGGCCTCAACGATGGACGCCGCCTCCGCCGCCGTCAGGTTGCGCCCGATGGCCTGCTCGATGCTGCGGGACACCGAACCGGACTGGACAATGGATTCCACCTCCACCGCGGTCAGTGTCCGCCCCATGAGCTGCTCGACGGTCCGCAGCACATTCCCGCCGTCCACCAGCGCCGTCCGTTCGGCGTCGGTCAGGTCCCGGCCCAGCGTCTGCTGCACGTCGCGGGTCACCAGGGCGTTGTCCACAAGCCGCCCCAATTCGGCATCGGTCAGGAAGCGGCCAATCCGCTCCTCGACCGTACGCAGCACCACCGCCGCCTGGGTCAGCTTGGCTTTGTCAGCGTCGGACAGTGCCGAAAGCTGTTCGGTGATGACACGTACCGTGGTCAGTTCCACCTGCACGTTCACCGAGCCGCCGAGCTTCCGCAGCTCCTCCAACATCTGCTGGTCATAGCTCTTGGTCGCCGGCAGGTTTTCCAGCGAGGACATCACCCACGCCCGCATCGTCTGCGTCTCGGTGCCGCTGGCCGTCAGCGCCTCCTGCGACGACAGCAGCCGGTCAGCGGCACCGGTCAGACGGCCATAGGCCTCCACGTCACCGCCGCGGGCCAACGCGAGGTCCCGTGCGAACTGGGCCTGCGCCGCGTCCCGCGCCTCCTGCGGGGAGACGCTGGTACCGGCTGTGGCGTTCTTCTGGTCGAGCCAAGAGCGGACACCCCCACCAGTTTGCAGGAGTTCCTCCCGCTTCTTGGTTAGCGCCTCCTCGGCTTTGGCCTGCTTCTCGATGGCCTGGACTTCGAGCAGGCGCGCCCGCACCGCGGCGTCGGTCACGTCGGCCAGTTCGTCGGTGTGCTTCAGATTGAGTTCGTAGCGGTCGTATTCCTCCTGCGAAAGCTGTCCCAGTGACACCTGAGCAGCCTTGAACCGCTGATCGAGGTCGGTCATCGCCTTGGACAGCGCGATCTCACGGGCGTGCTGCGCAAACCCCACCATCACGTCATCGACGCCCCGGAAGGTCGTGATGACGTCGTTCAATTGGTCAACGCTCAGACCTTCAAGCGCCTTTTCCGCTCGGGCGGCGTAAAGGTCGTTCGGGTTCCGTCCGGCCAGCACCATGTCGGTGGCGTTCTTGTTCCACCATTCCCTGATCCCGGCGAGGTCATCGATGTAGCTGCGCCCCTGCGCCGAACGCAGACCGGTGTCAAAGCTCTTGGCCGTCTCCTTGTTCAGCTTCTCCAGCGCGTTCTTCAGGCCCTCGCCGAGCTTCTGGGTCAGCACATCGCCTTCATAGCCAACGGCCTGCATCGCCTTGACCAGATCGGTGCTGGCCATGGACCAGTAGCCGGTGAGCTGCGCGACCTGCTTCTGATAGTCGGTGCTGGTGTCGGTGACCCCGGCGATTTCCGCGTCGATGCGGGCCTTGGCTGCGACCAGAGCAAGCATGCGCTTCTCGGCGGCTGCCAGTGCCGCCGGAACCTGCATGCCGGCGGCGGACATCGCCGCCATCGACTTCACCATGTCGTCGGCGAGCGCTTGGAAGTCCTTCCCGACCGCGCTGAAGGTGCCATCGGCCAAGCTCTGGACGACGCCCATCACCTCGCCATAACGCCCGGTGCTCAGCCCCTGCTCGCCCAGCTTCTCATTGAGCAGACGGGCTGCGGTTTCACGCTTCTCGGTGGCCGGGGTGATACCGAGCGAGGTCGCGTAGGCGTTGGTCTTCTCCAGCGCCTGTCGCAGCACGTCGGGGATCGCCACGCCCGCCTCGGCGATGGACTGCACAGCGGCGTCCAGATCCTCAGCAAGCGCCGCCACCTTGGCCTCGCCGCCCTGCCCGCGGACGCCAGCCAGATAGGCATCGGACGAGCCGCCACCGAGTTGCGCGACGGTGTAGCCGGTGTTCCCGGCCTCCATCGCCCCCAACACGTCTTTGCCCGTGGCGCCGGTCGGGTCAGCCTTGATGGCATCGAGCAACTTGGTCAGCACGGCCTCAGCCGCCGCAAAGTCGCCGCCGGTCGGCGACTTACCGGGGTCCCCCGGCCCGGCCACTGCCGGGGCATCGCCGGGGCCGAATGCCGCGGTGAGGCCTTTGCCAGCAAACTCGGCAGCGGCGCGCATGGCGGCGATGGCGGCGGTCGGGGCAAGACCGACCATGCCGCTAAGAAGGCCGGCCTCCTTTGCATCCAGCCCGAGGGCATTAGCGATGGCACGGCTCGCGTTGCTGATGGCCGTAGAGATCGAGCTGATGGCCCCAGCGATCCCGCCGCTATTCTCGGAGGCTGTGAAGCCGCCGTCGCGGTCGGTGTGGCCGCCGTAGCCGTCCGAGTTCCCGCCCATGCCGCCGACGCCACCGGACCCGGTGTCCGACACGCCGCCGGTTTCACCTTCGAGGAACATAGGGAGACCGGTGGCCGGGTTGATGCGCCCGCCGCCCAGCGTCTTGTGCATCCAGGCCAGTTCGTCCGGCCGGACGTGGACCAGCTCCGTGTCGCGGCCCTGCCCGAGCCCGGCCACCATCCGCGCCGACTCACGCGCGTTCCAGATCCGCTCGCCGCCAGACAGCTTGACCAGTTCGGGGCCTTCCTCGCCGACCACCGCCCAGCCGGATTTGGCCGAGGGCGTGCCGGTGGCGTAGCCCGGCAGCCCGGCCAGCAGCTTGTCGAGAGCGGGATTGCCGGTCTTGCCGCCGGCCTTCGCGGACAGCGCCGCCACGTCGTAGGTCGCCGCAGCGCCATCCAAGAAGGCGAGCACCGACTTCCCGAAGGCGTTCGCGGCCGCGGTCCCCTGCTGGGTGGCGGCGACGATGCTGTCCATGCCGCTGTTCCACAGCGCCACCGTGTCGCGGAACTTCGCCGCGAAGTCGATGGCCTTGACCGCGGCGTCGAGGTCATCGCCGACCGCGTTCGCGAGGACCCATGCGATGTCGGCGTTGTCCGACTTCATGGAGCGCAGGGCCTGAAGCATGGCCTGCTCCGGCGTGGCATTCCGCTCGCCGACCGCCACGTTGGTCAGCTTGCCGGCGACCAGCCCATAGGTGTCCATCAGGCTGTTGAGCTTGCCGGCGACCTGATCGACCGCGCTGTTCCACTTCGCCGGATCGCCGCCGTTGTCGGCGTCGAAGCTGCCGCGCGTGAAGCGCCCGCCCTTCATCGACAAGTTCGTGACGGAGTACGGGTCGCCGCGGCTGTTGCCGTCGCTGAACGCGCTGAGAAGGGTGCCGCCGAGCGCGACCAGCCCACCGGCAACCTGCATGCCAGGGATCAACATCATGACGCCGCTGGCCATCTGCGCGGCTCCACCGATGCTCTGGCCGGCGTTCTGTGCCCGCGACATCTGCATGGCGCCACCGACGGCGGTCAGGCCGCCGCCGACGACGTTGCCCCAGGTCACCGCAGGCGTTGCCGGGGCGGTGCCCATGCCGGTCTGTGCGCCTTCGCCCCCCGCGAGCATGCCGTTCCCGGCCTTCGCCACGGGCGCCGTCTTGGAGGCGACGTTTCCGCCCCACGCCGTGCTGTTCAGCCAGGTCTTGATGCCGCTCAGGCTGGTGTTGGCGAAGCTCCCGCCGCTGATCCCGTTCCAAAGGCTTCCCAGCGCGGACTGGATGCCCTGTGGTCCGCCAGCGGAGATGACGCTGCCGCCGACCGACACGGTTCCGGCGCCGGTGATCCCGCCAACCAGGGACATGATGCCGCCGAGGGCGGCCTGCGTGCCGCCGACCATGCCCGCCGCCGCGGTCTGCTGGGCCTGCGTAAGCTGCTGGGTCGCCCTCACCGCTTGGTCGCGCGAATTGACTTCCGCCTCCAGGGATTCCCGGAAGTGGCCCAGCCCGTCCGTCAGCGCATCCTGCTGGTTGGTTGCCTCGGCCGTGGCCTTCTGGCTGCCAAGCGCGGCGTCGATCACCTTGCGCTGCTCGCTGGTGAACACCAACGCAGCCGCAGCCGCCTGGGTCTGTGCACCCGCGAGGGTAACCGTCGATGTGGCGGCTTGATCGTACGCCGCCTTGTTGGCCTTCACCGACGCCACATAGCCGTCGCTGCTTTTGGTGATGAAGCCGCCGAAGGTGGACAGCGCCCGCTCCAGGTCGCCGCCGGCACGGTCGAGGTGCTCACGGAAGATGCGGGTGCCGGCATCGACGTTCTGCGCCGGGTCGAAGGGGTTGGTGACGCCGTACGCGCTCCAGTTGGCCGGCATGATCTGCATCAGGCCGGCGGCGCCGGAACGCGGGTTCACAGCGGTGGGGTTCCAGGTCGATTCTTTCTGGATCACCGCCTTGATGAGGTTGGCATCCACCCCGTACTTGGTGGAGGCGGTCTGGATCACGCCTTCAAGCTCCCCGGCGTCCTTCACCGCCACCGGTACCGGCACCGGCCCGGTCAGGGTCCGAGCCGTCAGACCGGTCGCATCGAGCGCCGCCGCGCCTGAAGCCATTCGGACCCACATCGCATTGTGGGCGGTGCTGCCCAGCCCACCATTGACCTTGCCGACGATCCGATCCAACAGGCCGGCGTCGGCCGCAGCCCGCGGCGTGTTGTCGTTGGCCACTGCGACGGGGCCAGCCATCAGCTTGGTCAGCTCGCCGGAAACGAGCGTTTCGAACGGCTTGGTGATGGTCTGTCGAACGAAGATTCGTTTCAGGTCTTCGCCAAGCGCCTCGATGGCCTCCCCTGCCTGTTTCGCGCCGACCAGCACATCCTCGAATGCCGTGCTGATCGGCTGGGCGATGTTGGCCGCGTTCTGGGCGGCGTCCTGGAGGATGCTGTTGACACGCGCCAGCTCCCCGGCCTGCTCGATGTACGCGCGAGTCCCAGCGTCTGTCAGGTCGGCGCCCTTGGCCCGCAGGTCGTTCGCAGCCTGAAGCATGGCAACCTGCTGGGCGCGAGCGGCGTTGCTCTGGCCGAGCATGGCGTATTCGGCGTTCGCCAAGGCGACAGCCTGCCGCTGCTCCTCTGCCATCTGCCCGAAAGTCTGGGCACGCTGGGCCATATCGCGCGCCGCCACACCCTCTGCGATGCCGCGGATCGTGTCGGCGTCTCGCTCAGCGTCCAGCCCGCGCTTGCGAGCCTCCGCCAGCACCTCGTTCGCCAGAGCGGCCTCGCGAACCGCCGCGGCGCCGAAGGTCCAGGCGTCCGCCAGCCGCTGGGCGTCCTCAACCTGATCGCGCAGGTTGGCCGCGTAGGTGGCGGCGTTCAGCCGGCGCTGGGCAAGTTCCTGTTCGGTGATGGCACGGGCAACCTGCCGGGCAAGGTCGGGCGCCATGCCCATGGTCGCCTGGATGACCTTCTGGGCCAACTCAGCGTCACGGACAGAGGCGGCGTTTCGGCCGTATGCAGTGGTCAGCAGGTCGAGCGATACGATAGCCGACCGGGCCGCAACCACCTGCCCGGTCACCGCCGCGGTCTGCTGGGCGATCACCTGCGCAACCGCTGAGTTGATCTTGGCCTCGCGCTCCTTCGTTGTCAGTTTCTGCCCAGCCGTCTCCAGATCCGCCTGTTCGCGGGCGCGATTCCTGTCGGCCAACTGCCCATATTGGGTGGCGTAGCTGAGCGCGATCTGGTCCTGACGGGCCAGACGTTCGGAAACGCTGAGGTGGGTCGCTTTGGCATTTTTCACGCGATCGAGCGCTTCGGCAACCTGCGCGTAGGCTTCCTTAACCTGCCCGAGCTGAGCAGCAGCCCTGCCCTCGCCCTGGCTGAGGGTGTCGATCTGCTGGGAATAGGCCTCAACGGACTTCTCCAGGGCGCGATACTGGTTGTTCAGGGCGTTCTGCTGGCCAATCTCTGTGTCCAACTGCTTGGACAGGGACAGACCAGCCTTGCGACGCTCCTCTGCTGCCGCACCAGCCGCCCGAGCAGCGGCGACAGCCTCCTCGGCGGTCTTCCGAGCGCGAAGGGTGTCAACCTCGCCGTAAGCTTCCGGCTCGATCTGGCGAAGCTCATTGCCGACCGGGGCGCGCCCCATGGTGGATCGGAACTTTGCCTCGATCTTGGCGACGACCGCCTCGGCGTCGGCAAGTTGCTTCGTCAGCGACTTCGGCGCCCCGATCTGCCCCATCCAGTCCCAGGCATCAGAAACGCCGGTCCGCAGGAAATGATAGGCCCGAGCCAGATAGCCCACGCCCTCATCCGCGAAGTCCTGATACTTCGCCTTCAGCGCGTCCAATTGGATCTGCTGAGCCTTGCCGACGTCGCCCTGCGCGGCCAGCCGCTGCACATACTCCGCCTGGGCCGCGGTCAGCGCCCGGTAGCTATCGCGCAATGTCTCGGCGCCCTTGGCCGGGTCCTTCAGCAGGTCGGCCAGCTTCTGCGCGGCCTCCGGCACCTCTTGACCGGTCACGCGGGCAAAGTCGCGGACGATACCCATCGCGCCCCTGAACTGGTCGCCGGCCACGTTGCCGACACGGATAAAGGCGGTTTCCATTTGTCGAGCGGAGCGTGTGGACACCTTGTCCAGCGAGCCCGCCAGATCCTCCAACTGGCCCCGGCTGTAGCCGGTGGAGTCGCCCATGATGCGGTTGGCGTCGTTCACCGCGTTGATGGAGTTCCGGTAGCTCTCAGATGCGGCCACCAGGGCGATCATCGCGACGGTGACGCCCGCAATCACGCCGAGGGCAACCCCCATCGAACCGGAGAACAGCTTGAACTCGGCACCACCGGCCTGGAGCGCCTGGACGATCTGGCCCGACTGCTGCACGAAGATCATCATCGGCGGCTGGCCCATCATCAGACCGGACACCACGTCGTTGATCTGTGGGGCGAGCGCCGTCATCTGGGCGCGGGTCAGACCGATCTTGCCCGCGAACCCTTCCGCCGCTTCGGTGCTGCGGACGAGTTGGAGCCGGTGCTTTTCGTAAGCGGCGGACAGAGCCTCATACTCGGCGCGCCCGCCCTCCAGCTTGCCGGCGGCGAAGGCCTCATCGAGCTTGAGCTTCTTCGCCTCCAGGTCCCGCAAACGCTCGCCCATGGGATCGATGGTGCGGCGAAGTTCGGCCAGCTCATCGGCCTGCCGTTTCGCGGCAAGGGCAGCCGGTGACATCTTCGCGGCCAGCTTCTCCTCGGCCGCAGCAAGCTGCTCCAGGGGAACGCCGGCCGCCGCCGCGGTCGACCGCAGTTCACCCAGCGCATTCGCATACTTCAGCGCGTCGGTGGACTCCTTGTCGTAACCCGCCACCAGCCGGTTGAACTTGGCCGGCGCGTCGAAGCTGGCCATATCCAACTCGGCCTGCATGACCAGGGCGGCGTGATGCTCTAGCTGCGCAAGCCGCTCCTTCTGAGCGAAGCCCTCCGCCGCAAGCATGCCCTCCCAATCTTTCGCCAGCTTCGCCTTCGCCTCAGCGGCAGCGAAGCCCTCCATGGCAATCTGCGCCTCCCACCTCTCGGCGACGGCCGCCTTGGTCAGCGCCATGCGTTCAGCCGTCTTGATCTCTTCGACGGTGAGCATGCCTTGCCACTCGGCCGCCAACCGGGCTTTCGCCTCAGCCGCGCCCCAAGCGTCCATGGTGAGCTGGGCTTCCCAATTCGAAGCGACCGCCGCCTTGGTCTGGGCGATTCGATCCTGCTGGGCGAAGCCCTCCATGGCGATCAGGGACTCCCACTCGTCGGCCAGTGCCTGCTTTTCGAGCATGGGACCGAAGAAGTCCGCCGAATCCTTCGCCGACTTGGGCTTTGGCGTGGTCGCGCCGGCATAGGCATTCCAGGTGCCCTGCCCCTCAGCGCTGGACCGGGCAAGCGCAGCCTGCTCGCGGTAGCTGGTCATCAGGGCGGCCTGCGCTTCCTCCTCTCGCTTCAGAGCGGCTGTCCGCTCGTTCGCGGCCCTGGTCGCCGGATCGTAGGCATCGGCGATGCCCTTCAGCACCGCGGTGCGGACCTGCTCGGAGGCGTTGGACTTGTCGAGGATGGCGGTCGCACGGGCGACTTCCTGCCCGTGCTCACGGACAGCGGCGCGGACCGGATCGTACTTCGCCAGCAGATTCTGATACTCGACCTGGAGCTTGCGGGCCTCGATCACCGCTGGGTCGAAGGAGTTGCTGACATGCTCCATCGCTCTGGCGAACTGGCGTCCGTTCAGGTCACCCGCAACGAAGAGGTCAATCACCTCCTGCTGCTTGGCTGCAAACCGGTTCTGAGCCGCCGTCGAACTGTCCATTTGCTCGGCTAGAGCCTGGACGGCCCGCGCGTTCCGCTGGGTGGCCTCGGTCGCTTCCTGGGCCTTGCGCGCGGCCTCCTCATCCTCCCGCCGCTTTTCCTGCTGCCTCTGGATGGCCTCGGCCAGGGTCCGGTTATGGGCTGCCGTCGCCTCCCTGTATTCCTTGGTGCCCTCCGTCAGGCCCTCAAGGGACGCTTTCGACGCGCGAGCCGTGTTGACGAACTCCACCAGGCCCTGCCCCGTGATGCCCACGGTCTTTGCCAAGGTGGCCATGGCGCGGGCGCCGTCTTCAGCCGACACCGATCCCTTGTCGATGGCCGCCTTCGCCTCGCCGAACACGCGGACGATCTTCGCTCCTGCATCGGTCACCACCCCCGCCTGCCGGGCGATGGCCTGGAACTCGCGCGAGGTGCCCGTCAGCCGTTTCGTGGTGTTCTCGACCGATCCGCCGACGGCATCGAACAGGCCCTGGATCTTGCGCAGATCCTCGGCCACCGAGCCGTTGTCGACGGTCAGGCGAGCAAGGCGCATATCGGTCATGGGCAACACCCAACGAAAAGGGCGCCGCGGCATGGCCGGGCGCCCAGAAACAGGAAAGCCTGCCAGAGGCGGGCCTATGCGTTTGGAGCTTTACAGCTCCCGGATCATCATTGCCGGGGCGCCTCGCTTTGCGCCCTCGGATCGAACCCACTGGAGCTGAACCTGGACGAGATTCCCGTACCGCCGGCGAACGGTGTCGCAGGAAACCTTGTAGACGCCATTTGGTGCTTGGTCGGAGAACCCACGCTCCAGCTTCCCGGCATAAGGTTCATCATCAGTCAGCAGGTACTCGGTGCCCTTCGGCATATCGAGCGTCCACCTAAAATCGGACGGCTCCATGCCGTCACTCACGTCGTCGCGGAACACCCCATCCACGAACAACTGACGGAACTCGCGGAAGACGATGTTGTCCGCCCGCGGGTGCATGTCGATCGGGCTGTTGGCGAACAGGATGTCCAGGGCGAAGCAGATGATCTCCGGCATGTACCGGAACTCGAACACCGCAACGCCGAAGGGGGCGACGCTTTCGATCGGCGCCCCCTCCTTCCCGTCAATCCATTGGTCCCATCCGGCGGGCCGGGCTTCCGCCCTGGCACGGTCCAGTTCCTGGTGGATGTGCTGGACGAACAGCCGCTTCACCTCCTGCTCCGCGCCGCGCAGCATGAGGAAGACCTGCCGGTCGAACACAGAATCTCGGGCCATGGTTCATTCCTCTCGCTGGCGCGACTTCAGAACAGCCTCCAGCAACGCGCCGGTGGCCGGACCGTCCGGGTAGAGTTCCTTCGCCTGCGCCACGCTGGCGCGAACATCGGCGATCTGCCGCTTCGTCCAGACGCCCGGCTTGCTCTCGCCCTCGGTCCGCATCTCTGCCTCGGCCTCGGTCATCAGCGCAAAGGCATCCATCATGAGCGTGGACTGGCTCATGGC
This sequence comes from Azospirillum sp. TSH58, assembly GCF_003119115.1. NCBI lineage: Bacteria > Pseudomonadati > Pseudomonadota > Alphaproteobacteria > Rhodospirillales > Azospirillaceae > Azospirillum > Azospirillum sp. TSH58. The sequence continues at coordinate 26,532 of NZ_CP022364.1, read as the reverse complement.
ACGCGGGCCTTCAGGTAGGTGCCCTACACCCGTGCCGCCCTGCGACATACGCCAGAGCCGCACCATCGTCCAAGCCCAGCCTGGAATGAAGCGCTTGGGGTTGACGTGCCACGTCTCCCCCAGCACCTCCCACGGTCCGATTACGGAATCTTCTGGGTCTCCACCGTCTCCGTCACGGTATCGGTCGGGCTCGGCTGCGACGGCTGCGGCGAGGCGGAGGACTTCGCCCCGCGACGAGAGTTTCCCCCGCGGCCGCGCAGCGTGTTCAACTCCTGCACCTTGTCGCCGATGGCGGTGATGTCCTCCGGCGGGATGGCGTTGATGGTGGCGTCGGCCGGATAGCCGTTCTCGGCGAGGTAGGGTACGAGGTCGCCATCCAGGTCGCGGACGCCTTCGAAGCCGATCAGGTAGTGCTTCGTGCGGAGGCGGGCCACGCCTTTCTGGAAACGCAGGCGAGCCGCACGGATGTCCCGGACCGTCTCAGCATCGTCGGCGCGATCGTACAGGTCCTGGAAGGTCGCGCTGAGGTCCTCGGACACACCGCCGCCGGACTTCTTCAGGGCCTCCTTCACGGCGACGAAATCGGGATCGTCGCTCGGGATCAGGCCGCTCGCCTCGATGGCACGGAACATCTTCCGGTCGCCCGGGTAGGTCGGAAGGCGGACTAGGGCCTCCTCGAAGGCGGCGTTGATGTCGAAGCTCGGGACCCGCAGCTTGTAGACGGGCTGGTCGGGGTTGGTCTCCAGTTCGGCCTCCAGCCGGTCCAACTCCTCGTAGGCGTCGGACAGCAGCTTCTCGCCCTCGTCGACGTCCTTCTTCAGGTCCACGTCATCCGGCTTCGCTTCCAGCGCGGCGGAGGCGTTGGCGAGCTTGCGGGAGGCATCGGCCACGGTGTCGCGGGCCTTCTCGATCTGGTCCACCAGCCGGATGAACAGGTAGGGCTTGGCGGCGGTGATGGGCAGCATGGACATGGGATGGTCCTTCGGGATGGGAATGCAGATACTGGTTCAGGCGGCGGAGCCGATGCGTGGGGCGCCAAGCGGCCCTTCGTCCGGGCCAATGGAGGCCAGCGCCTCCAACGAGGCACGCTGAAGCGTCTCCGCCTCCTCCAGCAGCTTGACGATGCGGGCGTTGTTCTCGGCGACCCGCCGAGCGACCGGACGCGGATCGGCCGCGATCTTCAGCGTCTTGGCCTCGACTTCCCCGGCGATCTGAGGAAGCAGGTCTTCCAGCTTCCGACCGGCGGGATTGTCGGCCGACATGAGAATCATGCGCCGATCGGAGCAGAGGGTGACGGCCTCACCGCTGACGTTGGCCATCAGCTGCTCGCGGGCGAAGTCCAGCGCCGAAGAGAGGCTCTGGGCGGCGGTGTGATCCGGGTTGGCCGCGATGCCCAACGCCATGCCGCGCTCGTCCGGGCCGGTGACGGCGCTGAAGCGGTCGCCGAAGCGGTCGATGGTGATGGAGGCGTCGGGCTTCGGCCCCGCCAGCGGCGAAAACTCGCCCGGCGGCGTGAGCACGTTGCCGGTGACGGTGAAGTCCAGCGTCTCGCCATCCTTGCCGTGCGGATGCACGTAGAAGGTCACGCGCTCGCCATCCACGATGGAGGCGCGCAGCGCAAAATCGATGATGCCGACGGAGGCGGCATCGCGGAAAAACTGTTCCAGGTTCTTCATATCTTCCTCGGGATCAGGAAGGTTACGGGAATCGCGAAGGGCGGCAGAGCGAATCCCGGACGCTCCGCCGCCCACACCTCGCGCGGGTGGTCAGCCTCTCGGCCAACGGGTGTTCCCAGTCCGGGTCAGGGAAAGGCGATGGGGCTTACGGCGCCGGGATGTACTGCGGCGGGCCGGAGGACTGCAGCGACACCGAAAAGGTCTCGGCGCTGCCGTCGTCGCCCTTGCGGCTGTAGTTCTCCACCACGAAGGTGCCGACGAAGCTGTCGCCGTGGCCGCTGATGATCTGGCACTCGATGTAGCCGGTGGCGTCCATCGCCATGGCCGCGTCCCAGACTTTCCGGGCGCCCTGAGTCAGGCTGTCGAAGATGCCGTCGCCGGAAATGGACAGGCCTTTGGAAGCGCCACCGGGCAGCCACTCCTTCCAGCCGGCGCTGCCGACGTTGGTGATTTCCACCGCGCCGCCGTTGAGCTGGAGGTTCGTGCTTTTCAAGCCGCCGATGGTCAGGAAGGTCGGCGTCGTGCCGCCGTCGCTGACCTTGATGGTGAAGGCGCGGCCCGCCTTCGCCTGGATGGACGTGGAGGTCGCCATGGATCAGTGCTCCTTATCGAGTGGCGATGACCGCCGCCGACACGCTCGTCGTGGACGAGTAGGTCATCGACAGGCGACCGTTGGCGTCGTTGAACGCCTTCTGGGGAAAGGGGCCGGCGAAGCGGTCGGCGCCCGCCGGAATGGTGATCGCAACGTCCGGCTTGCTGACGGGGCCGTAGCCGTCGATGACCGGCGTGGTGTTGCGCGACTTCAGGGTGACCGTCACGGACGAGCCGCCGCCGTTCTTAACGTGCAGCAGTTCCTTGCCGGTGTTGGTGAAACTGTCGCCGCCGCCAGACGCGGAACTGTAGGTGAGAGCGGCGCCCGCCTCGCTCGTGGTTTGGGCGCTGATTTGGGCCATGGGGCTTTCTCCATAGACGTGAAAAAGCCGCCACGGCGAGATGCCGGGCGGCGGTGATGAAGGCGTTGAGGAATGGGTGGGTCAGACGATCCCGTCTGGGATCAGTTCCATCCGGAAATCGACCTGGAGGGGCACGACAACCCAGCACAGGCCGGGCGTTCCGTCATTCGCCGGGCGATCCTGCCCGTCCACGGCGGTGAGGGTCTGCACGTCGGTGATGCGCACCATGTCGGCGAGCTGCGGCCCATCGACGTAGGGCTCGTACAGCAGGCCCAGCGACAGGGCCAAGCTCTCCACAGCATCGACCTGTGCGCCCTCCGGCGCGTAGACCAGCACCTGCCAGATGCCGGAGGCCTCGGTTAGCACGGCGCCGGTCTTCGCCTTGCGCTCCCAGATCAGCGATATGCGCAGGTGCACCCGGTCGGGAGACGGCTGGAACGAGAAGTCGCCCAGGCGCCCGATGTCTTCCTCCGGAATCGGCCCGTCGGCCAGAACGGCGTGCAGGGCAACGCGCACGGCAGCGTCATTGATCATCGTCATGCTCCGACGTGCAGGTCCCACAGCACCGCGGCGCCGGCCTGTCGAGCGGCGACCGCCGTCTTGACCCGCCAGCGCTGTGCGCCGATCAGCACGCTGTGCGCCGCGGATGGCTCAACCATCACGCCAGCCGCATCCAAGGCGACCTGCGGCACGATCAGACGCTGGTCACCCACGACGATCCCGCCGAGAAGCTGGCCGGCCTCGAAGCTGCGCACCGCGACCTTCAGGAGCTGATCACAGGCAAACGAGAACGCGACCGGCGCGCCAGCGGCCGCCGGCGTCGGCAAGGCCCGGTCGAGCGGCACGTTGGCGAAGACGTTCCCGGCCGCCGAGACGGGCGCGGTGATGGCGAAGGCATCACCACCGATCACGGCGCGGTCGCCGGGCAGAAGCTGGCCGGTGGTCAGCGTCGCCTTGATGGTGACGTTCGACGCGCCGGCCGGCGCCGCGGTGGCGACGGTCCAGCCGGAGCCGGTCGGCGGGTTCAGGGTGTTCTGGTTGCCGGTGGTGGTCCGGAAAGTTGCCGACGTGCCCCAGCCGCACAGCAGCCGGGCGCGCAGGCCTTCGGGGTCCTGATCCACCGGAAAGGGGATGGGCGGAATGTCCACCGGATAGGCCGCCCCGCCCACGGTGAAGGTGCCCCCGAATTCAGGCGCCACCTCCGACCGTAAGAGGTCCCAGCACGCCCCCTCGACCGGCAGGTCGATGGTCCCGAACCGCAGCGGCTGCGTGGCGCGGATCGCCCGGCACGGGATCGGGTTGGCGGTCGGGGGCGTGTAAAGGGCCGGGACGCCCAGAACCCGAAACTGGACGGCCATCTGCTGGGCGCCGTAGGTCATGGGCGTTGCTCCGGATGCAGGACGGGCGGCTTCTGGCCGCCCTGCCCTATTAGGCCGCGCTGGTGGTGGTGCCGTTCAAGCGGACGATGACGGTCGTCGCGTCGTTGCCCGCCGCCTCGACCGCGCCACCGATGGGGTACTTGCCCGAGCCGGGGCCGTCGCAGCGCTTGGCCGCGACATCCCAGGACACCGCGCCGCCGCTGGCGAAGGTCTGGGACAGGCGCTTCGGGAGTTCCACCACCCCTTCCATGAGGCCGGACACCGATTCTCCCTCCGCAGCGGTGGTGTGCGCCACAGCAAAGAAGTTGCCCACGACGAAGCCCTGCCCCGACGTGACGCCGCCGGTCGGGGCGATGAAATCCAGGCTGTTGCCCGGCTTGATGAAATTGCGCATCGCGCGTCTCCTTCAGAAAGAAGGGGCGACCGCATGGGGCGCCCCGCCGTTGGTCGTGTCGGTTACGGAGACGGAGCCGCGCCGGGGTCCTTGTAAGCGCCACGGAAGTCCATGGCGCCGGCACCGAAGTCGTGGCGGACCTTGATCTTCATGCCATCCACGTCGAAGCCCTGCTCCTCCTCCAAGTAGACCCCCTCCTCGCCTTCCAGGTAGGCGTAAGCGATGGAGGCCGTGGACGAAGCCGGGTCCGCCAGCAGGTACCAAGCCGTGGCGCTGCTGGCATCCAGCAGCGGCTCCACGATCGGGTTCAGGGAGCGGAAGAACTCCGGCACCGCCTGATCGGTGCTGGCCGGCGTGTTGCGGACGACGATGAGCTGCTCGGCCTTAGTCTCCAGCGCAGCCGGGACCAGCAGATGACGTGGGGTGGTGTTGATGACGGTCTTCCCGTCGAGCGCCTTCTGCTTGCGCATGGCCTCTCGTCCAGCCGACAGACCGGCCAGCGACAGAGCGGTCCCCGACGCGGGGAGATTCGCATGGCCTGCATGGAACAGCGTCTTGCCGTCGCTCATCGCCGGGTTCGTCAGCAGGATGCCATAGACGATGGTGTTCTCGGTGACGGCAGCCCGATATCCGGCCTCGCGCGGGACGCGGGTCAGGGCGTCGAGCTGGTCGTTAACGATCACCTGCCGCGTGATGCCGATGATCTCGCCGAAGGTGTGGACGCGGAAGCTCTCCTTGGATTCATACAGCCTGCCGCGGGCGAATTCCCCCTGCTCGTTCACCTTCGGCAGCACACCGCCGCCACCGAACTGGACCAGATGCAGATCCTTGAAGTCGGTGGCCATCATCTGGGCCGCCCAGGGAAGGAACGTGCGCGGCGCCATTTCGTAGCCCTCGTGCAGGCTGATGTTGGTCACGCCACTGAGGATAGCCGGGAAGTCCGACGTCGTCTGGAAAGCACGCCTTGCGATGTCCTTGCCCGCCATCCCGCGGACCTTGGTGCCGTGGGACTCCAGGACATCGCGGGCGAGATCCAGCAGCTTGATGCCGCGATACTCGGTCGCAGCCCCGTCGAGCTTGTGCCGGGACGGGTTGGAGCGGTTCAGCAGCGCCGCGGTCGCCGCCCGGATGCGCGTGTCGCCCTCGTCGGTGATGACCTGGATGTGCGGGTTGATGTTGCGCTGGTTGGACGGCTGGGCGGCGACGTGGTCGATCACGGCCCGGTTGAAGGTGTCGAGGCTCCAGCCTTCGGTGATCGCGCGGGTGATCATGTCGGACGGCAGGCCGAGCTGGGCGCACGCGGCACGGCTCTGGATATGGGCGATGCGGTCCGCCTCGGCGGCGCGCATGGCGGCCAGCGGATCGGACTCCGTCTGCGGAGCCGGGGCCGTCGGAGCGGCCTGCGTTTGGGCGGGCGGAACCTGCGGCTGGCCGCGGTTCTCGGTGACGGGCGGGTCCTGCGTCACCGCCGGCGTCTCGGGGGTGTCGGACATGCGATTCTCCTTCGTGTTGTCCGGGGTGGGTTGCGCGGCGGGCGCGCGGGTGAAGTCCGGGATGTTGACGTTGACGGTCACCGGAGCCGGGGCAGCTTGCGGCGCACCAGCCGGGCCGGGAGGAAGGGAGCGGGTGCCGGCGAGACCATCGGCGCCGACCGGGACGAAGGACACCTCCAGCAACTCCCAGCGCGTGACGGTGCGGGTCTTCGGCTTGGTGGTCTCGTCCACCTCGTAGGCCAGCACGCGGTAGCCGACCGACACGTTGCGGAGGATGCCGTCCTTTACGTCCTGCACGAAGGGCGCGACGTCCTCACGGGCGGACAGCTTCGCCGTCAGGACCAGGGTGCCGCTCTCGAACCGGGACGAGCCCGGCACGGCGGTGCCCATGATGTCTTTCACCTCCCACTGGCCGTGGGCGTTCAGGATGGGCACACTGCCGGCTTCGAAGCGGGTCAGGTCCACTGCCTCGGCACTGACAGACAGCACCTCGTCGTAGTATTCGCCGGTCCACCAATCGTACCGGCGCACCGTGGCACCGGTGGACGCGACCAGTTCGACGGTACGATCCTCGGCGCTGAAGGTCGCGGGCTCCAGGCTGGCCGCACGGACGGAGGTATCGCCGTTGGCGCGCCAGCCCGGCGCCACACCGGGCGGCAACGTGCGATCGGTGACGGCCCCGCCCGGTGCCGCCCCGTTGGGGGGTGTCGTCATGGATGCCTCTGGGTTTGAGGTCAGGAGTTGACCGCGGCCTGATAAAGCGCGCGGAGCCGCGGTGCGTCCGGGTCGCCATCGGCTTCCAGCGCCCGCAGGATTCGATCAGCCGCAGCGTCCATCTGCTGAGGCGTCAGATTGTTGGCCGAGCCGGACTTGGTGACCTTCCGGGCATCGGAATCGAACACCAGCCCTTCGCCGTCCACCGCATCGAAGTAGGCGCGGAACTCGGCCAGCACGGACTTCCAGTGGTAGCCGCGCTCACCGATGGCAGCGATGGGACTCTTGAGCCCGGCGCGCATCTCGATCAGGTCGGCCAGGGCGTCCTTGTAGGGGTCGATGGAGATGAACCGCGGCGTGTCCCACTCGACGCCATAGTTCTTCTCCCGGATGCGGCCAGCAACGAACATCCCGTCAACGTACCAGCGCCACAGCGGGTCGAGCTGGAACGGGATGAAGAACGCCCACTGAAGCTGTTCGATCATCGCCCGAAAATCGTTCCGGCCTGCCCGGATGGATGAATAGTTCGTGTTGCTGAGATCGCCGGTCAGCAGCTCGTACGTCATCAGCGCGCCCGAGGCGATCTGCTGCAACTCGGCCCGGATGTAGTCCGGGTAGCTCTGGTTATGCGACGGCGTGTTGAACCTGATGTCGCGCCCATTGCGCAGCGTGGCGATGGTGCCGGGCTCAATCGTTTCAAGCAGCTGGTTGTGGGCGTCGTAGGCACCAGGCTGCTCGGTCGCCGTCCCGGTGAGGCCGCTCGGCCTCCCGTTGTTGTCGTCGTCATCACCGGCCCCAGGGAGGATGAAGGCGGCAACGCTCGCCTCCAGCTTCTTGCGGGTCTGCTCGGCCAGCCGGTAATCACCGAGTTCGGAGATAGCCAGCAGCACCGCGCAGAGCCAAGGCACACCGCGGGCCTGCCCAATCCGCTCCATGGCGAAGAGGTGGGCGATGTCGCTCGCCGGCACGGGCTTGGAATCCATCCTGCGGGATGCTGCCATTGCCGACCGGTCGCCAGGGTGCGCATCGAACACCCGAGTGGGCTTTTACTTCAATGGCTTAGCTAGCCATGTCGCGAATTTGTCGCATCGGTGAGTGCGAGAAGCGCGCCGGCAGCTCGGTCTATTGCTTCGTGACGCCGACTGCCGTTGACGATGGGATGAACGTAGATCTGCAAGGTCATGTCGAACTTGCTATGCCCCAACAGCGCAGCCACCTCGGGTAACGGCAGTCCATGCTCAACCATCCAGCTAGCGGCGAAGTGCCTAAGCGCATGAAAATGCAAGTTTTTCTGCCCTCGAACCCTCAACCCAGCTCGTTCCAACAGACGTGGCCAATACCACTTGTGGAAGTTCTGTTGCCTAACCTGCGTGCCAGTTTCATTCCGGAATATCAAACCACGCTCGTTCTCGACATAGTGTTGCTCAATCCACGAGCGAAGCAAGTCGCGAACACGCACCGGCATAGGAACATCCCTAATTCCAGACTTCGTCTTCGGCGCCTTCAATAAATCGAAATCAGTAAGGCTGTGCCTCACATGAATAATCCTCTTGTTAATGTCGATGTTCTTAACAGTGAGCCCCATGATTTCGCCAAGCCGCAGACCACAGAATGCAGAGATGTTTACAAAACACTCCATCATATCCCTAACCCTGGGGCTACAGCCGCTATAAAGCTTAGATGAAACAGTCAGCAGTGTTTGAACTTGCTCTGGAGTGAAAGTTTCGATTTTACCGCAACCCACAGGAGACAACTCCCTACACGCCTCTGATATCACCTGCCCCTTAACCATCCCTCTCTTTTTTGCAAACTCTTCCATAGCCCGCAGCGTTGACAATCGCGTCTTCACCGATCGGGCAGAGTAATTCCGGCTTTTTATGATGAATGATTTGAACGCCTCGACATCTGAGAATTTAACGTCCGACACCTTCATTTTTCCGAAATACGGCAGGATGCAGACAGTGACGCCCTGCTTATGAACCCTTAGATGATTCAGTCCAATTCGATTATCTTTAACTTTATCCTCAAGATGCTTCAAAAATAGATCAGCCAGATCCTTAACGGTCAGCGATGAATGAGCGGAGAACCCATCCGTTTTCTCCACTTCCATGCGAGTCCGATATGCGTCGGCGTCCTTCTTCTTCTCGAAGGTCTTCCGATGGCGCTTTCCCTTGCCATCGGTGTACTCACACACCCACGCGGTTTTAGTCTCGCCATTGTGCGTCCATTCGCGCTTGCGCACGCTTGCCATGATGGTTCTCCAGATTGGAACGGGCGCAGCGCCGGGGATGCCCAGCGCCGTCGCCGCGGTTCAGGTGTGGTTGGGTGGGTGCGCGGATCGCGCACCCCGTCAGTGTTGCCGGGCCGGTCAGGCGCCCAGGCGTTCAATCAGCAGCGCCAGCGTGCCCGGCAGTTCGGCGGCGTGACCGTGGGTGATTCCCGCCGCAAGCCGGATCGTATCGGCGTCGCCGTTGACCGTGGCGGCGCGCAGCAGCTTGACCATCACGGCCAGCTCGCCCACCACCTTCTCCAGCCCCTCGGCGTAGCCGATGATCTCGGAGCGGTTCCCGTTGAGGCTCATGCGGCGGCCCTCCCCTCGTCAGCGGCCGGGCCGGCGTCGCCGTGCACCAGCCGGCGGAGGTCTTCGATGGCCGACACGACGAGCAGGCAATCGCCCACAAGCGCCTCGCTGGTCTGCTTCCAGACTTCGAGCTTGGCGAGAATGCCGGCGGGAGTGGCGGCAGGGGTGGAGCAGATGACGGACTCAGCCGCATCGACTTCCGCGCTCCAACGGTACGTCTCGTCCCACATGACGCGTTGGATCGGGTCGCGCTGGATCTCGTCGTGGGTCAGGCCAGCTTGCTCCAGCTCGTTCCAATGGGCATCCACCCGCTTGTTGGCGCCTTCGCACTTGGCGTCCACCTCCCGCCAGTGCGCGCACAGGGAGAGGACCGGATCAGGCCCGGCGGCCGGCGCACGACCTTCGAGCGAGGCGATAGCGGCGCCAAAGGGGTCCGCGGCATCGGCCGACACCGGGCCGGCCAGGGCCACCGCCGACGCGCCGGCCAGGATGGAGCGGCGGGATAATGACTCAAGCATTGATCACCTCCTGCCCGGCCAGCCAAGCCGACAGCTCGTTGCGCCGGGCGCCGATCCGCCTCGGGCCGATCTTGATGGTCGGGATGCGGCCCTCTTGGTGGAGGTGGTACGCCTGCCGCTTCGTGATCTTCAGCGCGTTGGCAATCGCCTTCATGCCGTACAGCAGGTCGCCCGGCTCGGTCGCGCGGATGCGGACCTTGCTCCCGGTCAGCACCTTCGGCTTCTCCTCGGCGATCTGGACGGGCTTGGCGGCACCCGCCACCAGCTCCCCCACCACCGCGGCCAGCCGGCCTACCTCGGCAGCAAGGGCAGCCAGAGCGGCCCCCTCGGGCGAGGCGAGCTTGCCCCGCCGGTAAGCCAAGAACACCTCGATGATCTGCCGGCGCACCAGGGCGGCTTGCGGGGTGCGGGACAGGGCGCAGATGACCAGCGCTTGGCCTTCGTTCAGGTAGTAGGCTTTGCCGGGGCGGCCGCCACGATTGGGAGTTTCCGATTGCCGGTCGGAAACCTCGCCAGAGGTTTTCTCCACCGTGGAGAAAACCCCGGTAGCTTCCACCAGCGCCCCATAGGTTTCCAGCTCCGCCCGGTTCCGCTCGATCAGCTTGCGGATGTTGTGTGGCTTATCAAAGCCCAGCCGCTCGGCCAGAACCAAATCGGAAACCCGCGGCTCCCCATCTTGATCGTTCAGCTGGTCGGGGGTCAGGGGCGGCAGGTCGGCGGGCTTGGTAGGCACCAGGGCGCCAGCCGATTTCCGGCGGCCGGTGCCGGGCAAAGGTGTGGTATTGACGGAATCAGCCATGATCCGATCTCCACTCAGGTCGGGTTGTGGTCAGGCCGGGCGGAGTGTTGCCGCACCCCGTTCGGCCGCTTCTCTTGCCCCACAATCACAACACTGTTAACATAACCCGTCAACCAAAATCACAACAGGGTTGTGACGGTGCTACCTGTCCAATGCAAGATGGCCCGCGTCGCCACGGGCCTCGGGGTGAGGGAGTTGGCCGAAGCGGCCAACGTCTCGACGCAAACCATTTCGAGGTTTGAGCGTGGTGAAGAGCTGAAGCCAGCCACCCTCGCAGCAATCCGGGCCGCCCTGGAGACTGCCGGGGTCGAGTTCATCCCGGAGAATGGTGGGGGCGCGGGGGTACGGTTGAGGAAGGGCAGTCTGTAAAACGTCATCCAGCCATTGCGAGGATATAATGCGTTATGCCATAGCCATTGAAATGGATAAAAGCACACTAAAGCTTCAATACACCAAAGTAAAACCGCAAAACGATCCGGAGTCATACACAAATCTGTATACGGATATTAATAAGTTTTTTAAAAATAGGGGATTTACCATAGAACAAAGAACTTTATATTTTAGCGATAACGCAACAAGCTACAACCAGTGCGTAGAACATGTTAAAGAGTTCAGCGCCAATAACCCTTGGTTTAAGCCAAGCATAAGAAGGATATCTATCCTTGAAGTTCCAAAACGGACTGATATTTTGGAAATTATTTGACAGGCGACCACGATAAACCGCTTTGTCGGGCCTCTACTTTTGGAACACGCCCCCGGCGAAAGCCACGCTATCCCATAGCTCGCCCTCAGCAGCCTGCTCAGCGCGCCCAAGGAGGAGGGGCTGCCCCACAGCAGCCCCTCCCCGCAGAACGCACTCACAGGCCGCCGGAGCGCGATTTATCGGGTAGCGGCTGGAGGGGTGTCGGTTGAGGCGACACCCCGGCGCTGAAACATGTGCATACATCAAAGCTGAACACACTCGCTCGGACTGAACCTTGGGCAGAAGCTGAGTTTAGGATGCATTCGAACGACATAGTTCCGCGCTAGACATTCTCCCATACGGGTCACATACTCGCCTCAGTGGAGCATTCGCCGCTCCACTCGCCCTCCCGGTAAGGACCCGGGGGAGTGTTCATCTATTCTGGAAGGGATGCAGCCACCACGAACTGTTTCCAACCCCTCTCGTCCTTCAGCAAATCAATCACAGTAGATGAGACAAATGACTCCAATAGCAAGCGTGCTTCCTGGAGCAACACCGTATAAAGACGGAAATGTCACCGACACTTGGTTGGGGCAGCTGTTCGTCGGGAAAGGCAAACCGCCGGTCCATGCCATACTTAAGGATCTACCACCGAAAGAGTTGGCCAACGAACTTTTTGGCGCAGCTTTGGCCACTGCATTGGGACTACCAGTTCCTCCTTATTTTATTGCAGCGGCCACTTCATCTGTTTTACCAGTGCGCAAAGGACCGTCTCGCGGCAGCTATAAGTTTATGTTTGCTACAGAGCGACAAGGCACGCCACCGCTGAAAAGACATTGGACTGGCACACGTATTCCACAGAGGCTTATTGATGCACTTGCACGCTGGCCAGGAAATGGGACGGCTTTTGCGTTCGACACCTGGGTAGCAAATGTAGACAGAAATCTCGGAAACATATTATTCGGTGGAGGCACTGACATTTGGCTCATTGATCACGGACAATGCTTGACCGGACCTAATTGGGTCGCGAAAAATCTCAACCCAAGTGAATCCTATAAAAATAAACTCGCACTTTGGTTTTGCCCCTACCTGGATAAGCCTCGCACATCCGTGCTCATCGCCGCATGCAGCGCGATGCCCACCCACGTCAAAGCACTCGACCTTACTGCCATTGCGCAGGCAAGTCGCGCCTTAGACCTCTTGACAGAAAGCGATGGAGCTTCAATGATTTCTTTCCTAAGAGATCGAGCGCCTATCGTTCCGCATGTGGGAAGCCGTCAAGCGTCGCCATACGGGTTATTCTGATGTCCGAACTTCGAATTAATATGTTGTCGGAAGACGAAATTCCATTACCCTCTGATTTAACGAGGGCAAAATGGGCGCCTGTCTACCTAGAACCTATAATTGGATCAGGTGAACGCCTCACTGTTGGCATTTTGGTTGCCTCTGAAGATGGATTTGCCGTTGTACGGGCAAGCGGTCTCGATAGGCTTCATTGCTTATATGCAGAAGAAGCCGAAGGGTTACTGTTCCTCATTGATGCGTCCCTGGATGAACTTCAGGAGGATATCTCCAAACGTGGCATCGACGCTCTAACTCATCCAATCAGTACGCTAGCCGGGATAACAGTGGGGCAAGCGTTAGAAGGTGCTGGGGAAAGCTTAGAAGCCATAGCAGAGTCTTGGCTACAAGTCCGCTCGTCACTCTATCGGCCCAAAATTGCCAGCACAGAAATCGCTGAGACAAGCGAAACTGTCTTAGAAGTGGCAAGCAAAAACGACTTAACGATACAAGATCAGCTCCCCGCCAGGGTTGCCCAGGAAGTTGCGGCGATCCGTCCTGGACTTGCCGACTTCTTCCGCTTGGATCTTAGGCCAAGCTTTGATCAAAAATATCGCTCACGGCCACGACAGAAATCTCACACCGTAAATATCGATTTCTCAGGATCACGCATTGTTGCAAATTTTTGCACGCTTAATGCATTAAGGCCGTTCAACGCTGCAAAAAATGTGAAGACGAGGTTGTGGGATCTAAAAGTTGATCGCGACAGATCTCGCAAAATGACTGGAATTTATCTAGATCATGAACTTTTTGTGTTTAGGCCAAGCGAGAGCGATCCCAATTATACGGACAAGCAGCTTGATAACATCGCTGAAGCCTTGCATGAGTTGGAGAAGCAAGCCGATCAAGAAGAAATCAGAATACGCCCTCTGTCGTCCGTAAAGGTAATGGCGCAGCATATTTTGATGGCCGAGCAGACGGAAAATAGAGCTCACTGACCACCTCGGTGATCTTTGCGGGATCGGTGGATTCGTCAAGTGGCGATTCCACCAGAACCGCTCCCTCACACCATCAGCAACTCATCCGGCCTCTCGTCGGTGCTGTAGATGCTCGGGCCGGTTGCCGGCCCGGTCACCCCCTACCCCTTCACCCTCTCCGCCAGGAGCCGGGACTCGTTCGCCTTCCGCCAGCTCTCCACCGCCTCGATATCGAGAAGCCCATCGTCCCGCACCGGCATTCCCCGCTTCACCCAGCGCGTGAGCGTCGGGTTGGACACGCCGATATGCGCGGCATACTGCAGGCGGGTCATGACGCCTTCCAGGCCCGCGGCGGCGATCAGCCGTTGCTGTTGGCTGGCCACCTTGGCTTGCCGGCCGGCCTTGCCCCGGAGATCCGCCACATGCGCCTCCAGCACCTCCACACGGCGCAGGACATCGGCTATAGCGCCGGCCGCGGGATCGGGCTGGCCTTCGGGTGTGGGATCGGGCTGGATCTGGTGCGCGGGCTGGCCGTCCACCTGTGTTGCGGCCTGCAACACACCCCGCGATCCAAGCCGTAACACAGGCTGTGTCACAGGCTGTATGACAGGCTGTGTCACACCCTCCCCCAGCGCGGCGCGCAGCACGTCAGCAAAGCCGGGATCGGCCTTCAGCCGGGCCGCCACGTCTCGGACAAGCCCTTGATGTTCTGGAGATACGCGAACTGAAATGGTCGGGGTCGCCATGGCGGATCACCTGTAACACAGTGCGTAACACACCCTGTGTTACAGGCCGCAACACAGGGCGGTCAAGGTGTGTTACAGGCCCGCCCCAGCCGGGTCCGCGGCAGGCTTCGAAGCGACGTCACTCCAGGGCATCGCTCCAAATGCCGTCAACCACTCGCTGTTCCTCGATGATGTCCCTGACCTTCCGGACGTTCTCCTTCATCCGGTAGACGGACGAAAAGGCGCCACCCCTGTATTTGCCGATGTCCAGAGTATCAACGCCTTGCTCACGAAGAATTTTGCACGCTCTGTCGATTACCCACGTGAGTTCACGTTCACCCTTCTCTTCGGCCTCCTTCAGAGCTGCAATCTTCTCTTCGTACGGCACATCCATCGTCAGAACGGCGTTGATCCGCTCCGTCACCTTGAGACCGGTGCGAGTTGCATCCCTCTCGACGCGCTGGGCCATGCGCCGCGCTTCGCTACGCAGCATGGCGCCGCTCCACCCGCCCGAACCGGGCGGACAGCTCCGCATAGTCGGGATAGGTCCCGATGACGGTTTGCGCGACCCCGGCGGCGGTCGCGGTCGTGAGGGTCATTTGCCCGCCGATGCAGCCCCAGTTCGCGTAGTGGGCCTTGGCCTTCCACTGCGCGAGGCTCAGCTTGACCAGCCGGTCAACGTCCGCTTCCGCGGGCAGCTTCACCGCGGCGGGCGGCGCCGGCATCAGATGCACGGACGGCGCAAGCCAGGTCGTGCACACCGGTTCCCCCGGCTCCCGGACCACGCGGGCCACAGCAAGCCCACCATCCCGGTTCTTGCCGAAGATCGTGAATTCGATCCCGCGCGACGCGATGAAGACCGGCGCGTCATCGAGCGGCAGGCCCTCCAACATGGTCCGCGTGCCTTCGACGGCGTGGATCACGTCATCGTGCACGGCCAGCGCCTGGACGATGGGTTCGCCCACCATCTCGATCCCGCGATAGGTGACCGCGAAACCCCGATTATCGGAAACACGGGCCTTCGTATCGCACAGGCGCAGCGGGTCGCCCTTCAGGTTATAGACGAGCGTGTCCGTCACGCAGATGATCCGGTCGGCGCTGAAGGCGAGGTTGCAACAGCTCATTGAAGGGCCTCCTCGAAGATGGCGGTGACGGCGACATCATCGCCTTCGCCGTCTGTGATGAATGCGTCGGTGCCGGCGTCGGTCATGTCCACACCCAACGCCTTCAGGTCGTTCATCTTCTGGATGATCGCGATTTGCTCAGCGCGGGCCGCGTTGCTCATGCCGAGCATCTGGAATTCGGCGTTCGCCATCTCGACTTGCTGGCGTTGCTCGTCCGCCATCTGGGTGAACCGGAGCTGTCGCTGCGCCAGATCGCGGCCCGCCATATCTTCGGTGATGGAGCGCACCTGTGCGGCGTCTCGCTCAGCGTCCAGCCCGCGTTTGCGGGCCTCCGCCAGTACCTCGTTCGCCAGGGCCGCTTCGCGGGCCGCCGCTGCACCACCCTTGGCCCAGGCGTTCGCCAGCCGCTCGGCGTCGGCGGCTTGATCGCGCATACTGGCCCTGAATTGCGCGGCCTGAACCGCGCGCTGCGCCTCATCGATCTTGCGCAGCCGGACAACGATCGCATCATAGGATTCGGTGGTGCTGCGCGCGGCCTCGACCATCGCTTGCTGCTGAATCGTCGCCTCCCGCACCGCGGCGGAAGACACCCCATGCGCAGCGGCGACCTTCTGGGCACCCTCGGCCTGTGCGGCGGCTGCGCGGTTGGTGGCGTCGACTCCCCGCTGCTGTTCGAGCCGGTATGCCTCCACCGCCTTCGCTGCAATCCGGTTCGCCGTCTCTTGGGCATAGAGGATCGGCATTCCGGAAGTGATTGCGTCATCAAACGCCTTCTTGTAGGCGGTAACCTTCACCTGTTCTTGGGCATAGGCCCGCATGGCGGATTCACCGCCCTTCAGCGCCTTAATCTTGGCGTCGAGGTCATCTTCCTGCACGAACAGCGACGCGGCGGCCTGTCCCTCCGCAAGAGCCAGATCGCGGCTGGTTTTCGCGGCCTCCCGCGCTGCTTCGCATAGCCCAACAGCGCCTTCTGCGCCTCGGTCGCCCTGCCTTCCAGATCGGCCATACGCGCCTCGGCAACGCGGATCGCCTCCCCCGTCTCCAAGAGGGCGCGCACGTCCTCATCGCGCATCAGCTTCACCGCACCTTGTGCGTTCAGTGCCTGGAGCTTGCCCAGGAAGGCGGTGAGGTCCTTATCTCTGCCGAGCTGTTGCAGGGCGCTCAGCGCTGCCGGCGCGTCCTGCACGCCGGCCATCGTTGCGTTGCGGATCGTGTCCCATGCAGCTTTCTGGTCCTTCGTCCGCTTCTCGGTCAGGGTGGCAAGGTCAGCTTGCAGGGCCAGTTTCGAGAGGGCGCGTAGTTCGCCACCGAGTGCGCGGTATCGGTCGGACAGGTCGTCAACCGACTTCCCTGTCTCGCGCGCCCGCCCCTCGAACACGCCCAGCACGTCGCCGAAGGTGTCGATTTCCTTCGCCGACTTTCCTGTCTCGTCCCCAGCTTGAACAGAACCCCGGCGGCGACCGATGCCACCGCCACCACCGTTCCGATAGCCACGCCCATAGGACCGAAGGCGGAGGCGACCTGTGGACCTTGCTGCGCCAGGATCGTGAAGGCGCTGGTTCCCATCTGCGCCTGAACCGCCACATCCTGGAGCTGGAGCCCCAAGTTGCCCATGGCACCCTTCATTCGTCCCGCCCCCACGGCGGCGACGGTGGTGGCGGCGCCGGTCTCTTGCAGGCGGCGTGAAAGTTCGGCGTGCCGTTCCTCCGACAGCTTGACTCCGCTAACCTGACCGGCCAGCGCGCGGTTCAACAGTTCTTGGTCATGAGCGAGCTGGCGAGTGCGTTCCGCAGCCGGGTCGAGACGGCGCGTGAGGTCCTCAACGGCCTTCGCCTCCCGCGCGCTGGCGGCGGCGGTCTCGTCGTACTTGAGCCGTGCGGTTTCGAGGATTCTGGCGTGTTGCGTTTCGGTAATCAGCTTCTTCGCCAGCGCCCTGTCCGCCTGCTCCGTCGCGCGGGCCATGCGGTCGGACGCATCGACATAAACCCCGCTGGCACGGGCCAGGGCGCCGAACTCGCGCGTCACCCCGGCAAGGCGTTTCGTGTTGGTCTCCGCCCCCCCACCGACCGAGTCCATGACCTTGGCGACGTCGCCAAGGGCGGCCATCGCCTTCTTGTTGTCGACGGTCAGTTCCGCAATGCGAATGTCGCTCATGGGTCACCTGCGAAGGTGGGTGGCGCCACGGCGCCGGAGGTAGGAGAGGCCTTGCCCAATTGACCCCATGACACCGACCCCAGTCGGTTGCGCGGAGGGATTGGGCTTTCCGTTGTTGGGCTGGCCGTGTCGCCCTCGAGATCGCCGCGCATTCTGTGCAGCGCCCCTTAGCTTGAGGGGGCGCCCGGATTCTTGACCGCGCCGCGGTGGTCGATGGCGCCATAGCCGAAGTCGATCGAGGCCCGGACCTTCACCGCCTGCGTATCGAAGTCGGCTTCGGTGAGGATCTGCGGCCCTTCCGCGTCGCCGACGTAGCCGAACACGATCGAGGGGCAGAGCGACGGGTCGGCGAACAGGTGCCACGCCGTGCCCTCGATGTTCGCATCCACCACCAGCTCCATCAGCCCGGCCCAGGGGTTCACGGCGCTGGACTGGTTCGCGACGATGGCGGCCAGGAGCTGGCGCCCGGCCAGCTCGCCGTCCGGACCGACCACAAGGAAGCGCGGGGCGAGGTTGAGCGGGATATCGTCGAGGCTCTTTTGCTTCCGCAGCAGTGCCACGGCCTTTCCCACGCTTTCGACGTTGATCGCCGCGCCGGCGGCGAGGTTGCCGTGCGCGGCATGGAACAGGGCCTTGCCGTCAGCGAGCGTTGGGTTGCTGTTGAGCAGCCCATAGACCATCCGGTTTTCGTCCGCGGCGGTGCGGACGCCAATCATCATGGCGTAATCACCCAGCGCGCCCAGGTCGTCGTTTACCAGGGTCTGCCGGCTCAAGATGATGCCGCTGGCGTATTCCTTCGCCGACACGGTTTCCCGGTTCTCGCTCATTGTGCCGTACTTCAGCTCGCCAACCTCGGCCATGGGCTTGAGGCTCGGAAGTCGCCCACACGCAGGAACTTCGCCGGCTTGAAGTCGTTGAAGCCGCGCCGGGCCGCCCACAGCCGATACGTCGGCGCGGCCGCGGCGTACTGCGCCAGGAGCACCTTGTTCGCCGCGCTTTCCAGCAACAGCGGAAAGTCGCTGGTGGTGTGAACCCGCTTCATCATCTCCTTGTGGTTCAGCCGGTTCACGTTCTCGCCGCGCGCGGCCAGCAGCTCGCCGACCATGCCCATGGCCGAGCAGCCCATATATTCCCGCGCCCGGTCGCCCGGCTTGACCAGGCCGGGCGCCAAGCGCGCGGCCAGGGCCTCGGCCATGAACGCCCGCGTCGTCACGGGATCATCGTGGCTGTCGTACATCTGAATGTGCGGGTTGATGTTGCGCTGGTTCGACGGCTGGGCGGCGACGTGATCGACCACCATCTCGTTGAAGCGCTGGATCGTCATGCTCGGGTCCGCCGCCGCGCGCTGAACCATGTCGGGCGGAAGCGCGAGCTGCGGGCAGGTCGCCCGCGACAGGATGTGGTCGAGCAGCTCCGCACGGCTGTCCGTGGCGGGAGCGGGCTGGTGCTGCGGCGCCGGGGTGGTCTGGGTGGTCATGGTGATTCCCTCTACACTTCGGGTGCGCGCCGCAGGATCGGCGCCGATTGCGACGATGGAGATTTCGACGGGCTGCCAGCGCCGCGCGATGAACAGCGGCTCGGCGATGTCGTCGGAGGGGCCAGCGGCCCATTCCTGCACGAAGTAGCCCAGCGAGACTTGGCGGATTGAGCCCTGCTGAACCTGCTGAAACGCCAGCTCGCCCGCGTCGGTCGTATCGAAGGTCAGCATGGCGCGGAGTTCTCCGCCGGACTTCCGCGCGCTGAGAACCGAACCGACAACGGCATCGGTGGACGGCCGATGGTCGCGAAGGACGGACGCGCCGGTAAAGCGGGAGAGATCCACCCCGGCAACGTCGAGGCGTTCCCTCCAGGCACCCCAAGTCGCATCCGGCCGCATGCCCACGCGCCGCACGTCGGCGCCGGAGGAAGCGGTCACCTCTACCTCGCGCCGGTCGGCGTTGAAGGTGGACGGCGCCAGCGACCCGGCCCGCGTGCTGACGGCGCTGGCCGGGTCGTTATTCGGCGTCGTCATCGTCGCTGCCCTCCACCCGCTCGATGCGGGCCAGGACCTTGCGGGCGACATCGCCAACGTTCACCGCCACGACGCTGCGCGGCGACTGCATGCCGGTGAAGATCGTCGCCGGGTTGTCGGTCGTCGTGACGGTCCAGGCCCGTCCGTCGTGTTCGTCCACGTCGCCGGTCAGCACCGCCACCCACATGTCCGGCTGGCCGTTCAGGGCCGCGTCCGCAGCCTCACGGATGTAGATCCCTCCAGCGCCGCGCACGAACTTGTCATGCGCCTCACTGACGTCGAGGCGGTGGTTCGCGGTCAGGTCCTGAAGAACGCCGATCAGAACGACGGAGCTGAAGGTGTACCGCGCCCACCCACCGCCCGGGTTCGCGGGATGAAGCCGCGACGGCGCCAAACGCGCAAAGTTTCGGAGGAAAGGCCGGTCAGGTCCTCGACCTGTCCGGCGGTGAAAGTCTGGGTCGGGTCCATGTCATCCCCTCAGGTCTGGAGTCCTAATCTGGTTCAGACGTAACGCTTCTCAAAGAACGGGTCAACGAAACTGTTTTTGCTGCTTTCGCTAGGAAACCGCGGCCTTGGAAACTGCCGCGCCGTGGCGCACGGGCTGTTTCACACGCAGAGTCAATGGGTTGTCATCGGCCGGCGGTTTCGAAACCTTGTGGTTTCATTGAACCCAGGGCCGGAAAATCCTCGCGACATGGGGCGGGTGCTGCCCCCGGGTCTTCGCCCTCTCGGAAGGACCCGCACGCTGTCCCGAGCCCTGGATACCCCTTCCGCGCGCCTCCGGTGACCGCTGGCGTGGCTCTGGCTTTCCCCTGCCACTCGGACACCCCTACAGCGCAGAACGCGCTACAGCAGCGCCCCAGGCGGCTCTACGCCATCTCGGCTCCCGCGCGCCTCGATCCGCTGGCACTCCGCGTCCACCGCGCTCCAGTCCCCGGAGGTCAGGGCCTTGCCGAGAATGCCGAACAGCTCGCCCATGCGCTGGCGCTGCTCCAGGCTCACCGGCTCGTCCTCGGCGTCCCGCTGGCGCTGGCGTGGCGGCACGGCCAGGGCCTGCACGCGGTTGACCTTCGTGCGCAGTTCCACCGCCAGCTCGTCCAAGAACTCCGCGACCTTCCCGAACGTCGGGAAGTACGTGTTGAACCGGCGGCCCGCGGCGATCAGCGTGCGTTCCGTGAACGCGAGACGCGGGTAATCGTCGGCCAACAGGCGGGAGTAGGCCGCCAGCTTGGCCCGCGCCTCCTCCACGCCCATCGTCCCGGCAACCAGAACGCCCAGGTCCGCCAGCCAGCGGCGCACGGTGTCCTCGTCCGCCGGCCCCATCCACTCGGCCAGCGCCGGCAACGCCGCTGCGGCCTCCCGCTGCAGGTCAGGCGCCACCGTCTCCGGCAGGGTCCAAGTCGAGGGTTGGGCCGTCCCATCGGGCAGGATCGTTTGGGGCGTCTTGGTGGCGTCGCTCAGCCTCTTCGAGAGCGACGGCGACGAACCCGTTCCTGATGGGGCGGGAAGCTTGGTCACGTTGGGCATGGTCGACTCCTTGCCGGCCCGGCTCATCAAGCCAGCGCTGGCCGTTCAGCCACGTTGCAGGGTGTGCGATGAAGCGCTCCTCCCGCCCCGCACCTCGTCCGCATAGCGGCGGATGCCGGCCAGGAGGTCGGCGGGCGTGGCGTGCTTCAGGGCGGATCGGTAGGCGCGCAACGCCGCCCCTTTCGCCACCTTGCGTGGGACGGCGGCCCACCACTCGGCGAACGCGGCCTCGATGTCCGGTTCAGGGGGCGGCAGTCGCGCCTCTTCGCCCCCCAGGTCGAGCGATAGAGTCTGATTCTGGATTCTTGGTGGTTCTTTATGATGGATTGGCGGCATCTGGTGCCGGGGGGTACGGCATCTGGTGCCGGGGGTGCGGCATCTGGTGCCGGGGAGGGAGGCAGGAGATGCCGGGGGGTACGGCATCTGGTGCCGGGGGTGGTGTGGTCGGAATGTCCAACTCATCAGCGGTCGGCGAACTCGCAACGGCAAGCTCACGGAGGCGGTCGAGGTCGATCCGGTATTCCCTAGGCAGGTGGTTTGCGGGATCTTCCGCAGCCACCATCACCAGCACCCCGCAGTCCTCCAACACACGGTAGGCGTCCCGCACAGCGCGGAGACACAGGCCGGTGTCCCTCGCTACCCGTTTCACACCAGGGAAAACCTTCCCGCCATCATCGGCCGCGAAGTCTGCCAACCGAAGCAGCACGAACTTCGGTGTGCTCTTGAGGTCCGTGTTCCACACCATGGTCATGACACGGACACTCACTCATCCGGCCCGGCGCCGGGCGCGGCGGCCTCCGTGCCCCCTGCCGTTCGGTAAGCGGCCAGCGCCGCCGCGTTGACCGCTGCCCAGGCCGCATGATCGGTTCCCCGCTCCGCTCGCCGGGCAAACGCCTTGCCGAAGACCGCGGGCGGCTGGACGGCCAGCTCTCCGCCCTCGGCTCGGACGAGCGTGCAGCGGTGGAGCCACACGCCCCCCACCAGCACGTCGAGGCACGCGAGGGCAGGCGCCCCCGCTCGTCCGGTTCCCCATCGAGGAGGGATAGACCGGACACCCGCACCAGAGGGTCACTCATGGCCGGGGTCCTTCTCAGCGCCGGCGCCGTCGGTCCGGCCGGCGGCCTCCCACCCCTTCACCAGCTCATCGAGGCTTTCCCGGCGCGCGGCGATCTTGTTCGTGCCGGGCGGCTTGAAGGTCGGCAGGTTGCCCTTTTCGTGCTGGTAATGGGCCTGCCGCTTCGTGATCCCAGGTGCTTGGCGATGTTGCCCAAGCCCCAAACGAGGGTGCCCGCCTCAGCGGACGGCTGTGCGTTCATGATACTTCTCCATGGTGAGGGTCGCGTGGGAGGGGCCGGATTTCGGGCGCCCAACCCTGGTCAAAATGCCCCGTTCGAGGGGCTGTCTCTTGTCGCGTCCATGTCGCGTCCATGTCGCGCCGTTGTCGCGTGGGCGCGCCGTAACGCCTTGTATCGCCTTGGTTTTTGGCGAATGGCCTTGTCGCATGTGAAAAAGGCCCTCCGGACGGGTCCAAGAGGGCCTAACTTATTGTTTATAAACGATAATATCAGGGTTGGCCTGGGTGGGCATCGAACAGCCAGTAGGCCCGCGGGGTGTCAGTCGGGCTAAATTCCACTCCCTGGAAGATGTAGCCGTTGTCGAGCGCGACAGTCTTCTGCTCGTCCAGTAGATCCGGCTCCATCAGCTCAGCCTGGACGGGAACGAACAGCCCATCACGGTCCTGTCGTGTCCGGCGGCGCGTCAGGGTTTCTCCGCCCTCCACCATCGAGCGGCCGGCCAGCACCTGGAGCGTCACGAAGTTCCCGCCCCGCGTCCCCGCGAGGCATTCGCGCGACCACTGCGCAAAGCCGTCGTTCAGCGCCTTGTCCAGCTTCTCATTGCCAGTGGCTGCGCGCGGCATGATCCCGGTGCCAACGATGTTGGTCACCAGCTTCGACACCGCCGACCGGGCCGGGCCGGCGTTCCGTACCGCTTCGCGCGACAAGCGCCGGAGGAAGGCCCCGCCGCGCAATTCCGAGTTCGGCCCGGTGGCCGGGGCACGCCGACCGTTCGCCCGTGCCGCCGACACCGCTTCGTAGGTCCGGACCGTCAGCTCCAGCGCGGCCCGGGCTTGGACGCGACGCAGCGCGGCCGCGGCGACACGAAGGCAATCGCGCGGTCGAGCGGGTTCATACGCATGCGTCAGAATCCCCGGCTGAAGCGGGCCACGTTGGCGCATCGCCAACTCGTGCGCTGCTGGCCAGCCACCGCCGCCGCGATCTGGTCGCGCAGAGCGCGCAGTTCCGGCAGAGTGACGCGGCTGAACTCGTTCTCGGACCCGTCCGCGCCACGGACTCGGATAGGACGCGCAAGGGGTCGGTGGCCAGTTTGAAGATGGCCCGCTCGACTTCATCGAGGTCGGCTTGGGTGAAGCTGCTCATCGGCGTGGCCTCATGTTCGGGGTGCGCCAGGAACTCGGGCGGATCTTCGGAGCGGACGGCGGAGCGACGATCTGCTGGACGCTTTCCACCAGGGGCACGCTGGTCGGCTGTTCGACGTCTGCGCCCTCATCGGTTTCGGCCCCATCCGGCGCGGGCGGCAGCGGCGGCAGCAGGCGGAACTTCAGGATCTCCGCCGCCGCCTCTTGCATCATCTCGGCGTCGAGATAGTGATTGGCGCCCAGCTCGTCCCAGATCGGCTTGCCGCCCACCCACCGGCAGGTCTCCGACACGATCTGCTTGGCATAGACGTCGTCGACGTCCTCCGGCACATGCCAGCCGCCAGCCAGTTCCTTGCGCCGCGTGATCTTCTCGAACACGCGGCTCTTGAACTCATGCGTGTTCAGGCGGTGCAGGATCAGGCCGGCGGACTTCCGCACCCTGCCCCGGCTGTCAACGTCGTTATCCGCGGTGGTGAACCACTTGTTGCCGGTCAGGTACCGCTCGCCCTTGATGGGCCGGGCGAACGAGCGGCTGAACCGCCGGCAGAAATCGTAGACGGCATTTTCCGCACCACCGCCGGCTTGCCGGGCCGGTAGCCGGAGTCGATCAGCAGCAGGTTGACGCCGGTGTTGCCGGGCAGCGCTGCTCGGACGATCCCTTCCAGGTCGTCCCAGACCTCGGCGCCGTCCGTCTCGCCCGGCAGATAGCCGTAGTCGATCAGCCAGGACTCCCGCCGAGCGCCCCAGCCGCGCATCACCCAATAGACGCCGCGCTTCTGCACGTCGACCGTCAGAACCACCCGCTGGACGCCGTAGGCACCTGCCCCCGCTTGTAGGGCAGCTTGCAGTCCGTGACCGCCGAGTGCTTCGGGGCGTCGCCTGAGACGGCGTGCAGTTCGCCAAAGCCCGTGTTGACGACGCCCTGCACCTTCCCAGGCTCACCG
The DNA here is from genome assembly GCF_003119115.1 of Azospirillum sp. TSH58. Lineage (NCBI taxonomy): Bacteria > Pseudomonadati > Pseudomonadota > Alphaproteobacteria > Rhodospirillales > Azospirillaceae > Azospirillum > Azospirillum sp. TSH58. The sequence goes on along the minus strand of NZ_CP022364.1, from coordinate 2,163 downwards.
GACGCCAGGGCGGACAGCCACCGACGAACCAGCTTGGCCCAGGACTTGAACTTGGACATCAGCCCGTTGGACCAGATCGAGAAGCAATCGGTGTCGGGGTCAGGCCCCACCACCGTTCCATCCGGCTCCACCCGCTGCCCCGGCGCGACCGGCATCATGCGATCGCACATCCACTCCTTGTGCGTCTCGGCTATCGGCACCCCGCAGCATCCGCAGATCATCTTGAACCGTGCGGGCCGCCTGAGCGGACGTCGCCGTGCCGTCAGCCTTTCCGTCCCAATCCAGCAGCCCAGAGTGCGGGATGAAGTAGTCGCCGCATTCTGGGCAGGGCCACGCCATTTCATGGCGCGAACCTTCCCACCAGAGCTTGATGATCGGGCTGTTGACCTTCTTTAGGTCGGCGATTGCCCAATGCTCCAACCCCGTTTCGGGATGCCGCTCCTTCCAAATGACGCCCGTCTTTGGCGTCGAGATGATCCCGATCTTGCCGTTGGCGTAGGAGCCGATACGCGCCTCACCCTGCTCGACCGGATCGCCCTCGCCGTCGATATCGTCGGCCAGGCGGTCACGTTCGTCGATGAAGACCAACGCGGCTTCCTGACCAGCAAGCTCGGAACCGGAACTCGCCCAACTGAGGATCAGCGGCGCGCCGCTGACCACCTTCAGCGTCTTCTTCTGCTTCTTCCCCCAGAGGGTCTTACCCTTCAGGCTCTTGGAGGAGTTCAGCATCTCGACGATGCGCGGCTCGATGGTGCGCTCGACGAAGGTCTTGGTCGGGCCGTAGTAGATGACCGGCGCCGGCTCATGGTCCAGCTTCTTGCCGATCACCGCCTGGACGGCTCGGGACTTCCCCTCCTGGGCGCCGCAGACGAAGACGATGCGGCGCCACGCGGGTCCCAAAACGCGCGCACAAACGGGATGAACTGCGGCGGCGTGTGGCCATGCGGTAAGGGCCGGGCATCCCCTCCTTCTTGGGGGACGATGTTCTCCTCGGCCCACTCGTCGGGCTCCATCTCCGGAGGCGGATCGAGAGCCGCCGCCATCCGGTTGAGAAGGTCACTCGCCTTCCGGTTTCGACGGCCCCACCGTCGTGCAGCTCATCGACGAGCCCGATCGCGGCCTTCCGCAGGTTCGTGCTCAACCGCTCCAGCAGCCGGCGAACCTCAGCCTGGATAAGGGTGTAGGCCTCGGTATCGGTCTTGCCAGCGACCTGACGGGCCAGCAGCCCAGCGAACCCTCGAACTGGCCGCGGAATTCGGTGATAGCGGCATCCACCGCCACCTCCACTTCCGCCCGCGGAATGTGCTCGCGGTCGTGCTTCGCCAGTTCGCGCTTCTTCAGCTCGACGTCGAGCCGTTCTTTTTTCGCGCCGGGACTCGGATACCGTTGAGTTCCGGCCGCCGGCCGAAATGCCTTCCTCCATCGGCAGCACCGCCACGGTCGGCTGCTTTTCGGCCTGACGCGCCGGCGTCTCTCCCGGAGCCTTCGGGATCGGCGGGATTGGTGCTGCTCCCTGCCCGCTCAACCACCGTTGCGCCGCGGTGCCCAGCTTCGACTTCGGCTTCGTCGGGTCCGTGTTGTCCGCCAGCCAGCGCATGGTGGCGGTGAAGGTGACGCCGAGCAGCGGCATCTCCTGCCCGTTGACCAGCTTGGACACGGTGCCCTTCGTCACCGTCACCGGCAGATCATCGTCACCGACGATCCCCAGCGAGTTGAAGCGGTCGATGAACTCCTTCGCGCTGGTCTGGGGCCGTTCGCGGGCCATGGGTGAAACCGATCAGCCCTTCGGGCGCAGCGTTGCGACATTAGCCGGAAGCAAGGCCGCGACATCATCGGGGGTTGCCGCCCGCCCAGCAGCACGTTCAGCGGCGATGGCGTCAGCCACGCTGCGGAAGCCGGCGTGACGCCATGCATGCTCGGCATCGCCGAAGAGGATGAAGCCCTCCACCACCTTCGCCGCATTCATGACGGTGCCCAGGCTCTTGTCCGGCAGGCCGTCCAACTGCAGGGCGGCCTTCAGCGCTTCGCGCCGCAGCTCCTGCATGACGATGGGCGGGAGGGAGGGCATCGGAGGGAAGGCGGTCATTTTGCGCACCCGATCCCAAGCTCGACCCCATCGCGGTGAGTCGTCTTGACCGCCGCCGCCACAGCCAGCGCGACGAG